>JAEUIF010000492.1 GCA_016795185.1 Planctomycetia bacterium
ACCTACGCGCCTGACAGCAGCGCCCCCGACTAGCCACACATCGCCGGCAATGCCTGTCAGGCTGGAAAGCCTGACCTACGCGCACGCTCCAACTTGCCTGTCTTGCCTCGCCGCTCACTGGAATTGACACATCCCGCCCCCCGGCTAGAATCCATAACTCACCGGGGAATCCAGCATCTTCGTCGCTCCAACTTTCAGCAGAAAGCCGTGCCGCCGTGTCATCTCCCGCCGACAATTTCGAGGCCAGCCGGGCTGAAAAGCTGCACCGCATCGAGCAACTGGGCGTGGACCCCTGGGGCGGGCGGTTCGACGGACACACCGCCATCCGCGATGTCCTGGCCCTGCCCGCCGACAAGCCCGATGCCGAGCGGCCGAAGGTGCGCGCGGCGGGCCGTATCGTCGGCAAGCGCGGTCAGGGCAAGCTGTTCTTTCTCGACATTCGCGACTGGACCACGCCGATCCGCACCAACGAGCAGGGCCAGGAACGTCATGCCTTGCAAGTGATGATCGGCCAGAAGCAAGTGAACGAACTGAGCTGGAAGCTGGTCTCGAACCTCGATCTGGGCGACCTGATCGGCGTCGATGGCAGTTTCGGCAAGACGAAGATGGGCGAGCCGACCATCTTCGCCGAGAGCCTGACCTATCTCGGCAAGTCGCTGGAGCCGCACCCGGACAAGTGGGCCGGCATGCAGGAGATGGAATACCGTCTCCGGCACCGCTATCTCGACCTGATCTACACGCCGGACACGCTCGACCGCACGCTGAAGCGGATCAAGATCATCAAGACGATTCGCAATCATCTGGATGGCCAGGGCTTCGTCGAAGTGGAAACGCCGGTGCTGCACGCCATCGCCGGCGGTGCGGCGGCGCGGCCGTTTACCACGCATCACAACACGCTCGACATCCCGCTGTTCCAGCGCATCGCCCTCGAACTGCACCTGAAGCGGCTGCTGGTCGGCGGCATCGAGAAGGTTTACGAGATTGGCCGGGTGTTCCGCAACGAGGGCATCAGCCAGCGGCACAACCCGGAATTCACCATGATGGAGCTGTACCAGGCCTACGCCGACTACCGCTCGATGATGGACTTGACCGAAGGGCTGATCGTCGCCTGCGTCGATGCCCTGGGCGGTGGCCGGCAGTTGCCCTACGGCGAGCACACGGTCAACTTCGAGCCGCCCTGGCAGCGGGCCTGCTACGTCGACCTGTTTCGCGAGCACGTCGGCGTGGACATGAACGACAAGGATGCGGTCCGCGCCGCCGCGCCGAAGTTCAAGATCAACCCGCAGATCGTGGTCGAGGGCAAGGTCATCGGCGACAAGGACCACGACGTCATCGTTCACGAACTGTTCGAGCACGCGGTCGAAGACAAGCTGATCGGCCCGGTCTTCGTCCACGATTACCCGGCCGGGTTGTGCCCGCTGACCAAACGGCAGCGCGGCAATCCGAACATCGCGGAACGCTTCGAGCTATACGTCCGGGGCATGGAACTCGCCAACGCCTACACGGAACTCAACGACCCCATCACCCAAGAACAGACGTTCCGGCAGCAACTGGCGGGGCTGCCCGAAGAAGACTCGATGGCCAAAATGGACGAGGATTTCATTCGGGCGCTGCGTCACGCCATGCCGCCGGCCGGCGGGCTGGGTGTGGGCATCGACCGCCTCGTCATGCTGCTCACCAACACGACGACCATCCGGGACGTGATCCTGTTTCCGCTATTGAGGCCAGAAAAGTAGCCCGCCACTCCGTGGCGGAACGAGCGGCGCAGCCGCGAGTCTCCCAGCGGCGGCTTGCGGTGCTACGCGGGACAAATAAACGAAATGGTTGGAGTGGCCGTGCGACCACCGCACGCTTCCGACACGCTGTTGGCTACGAGCGTCAGTGATAGCGGCCCACCACCGGCAGGACACTCGCGGCTGTGCCGCTCGTTCCGCCGCGGAGCGGCGGGCTACTTGCGCGGCAGGGCCGCGAGTCGTTATCGGAAGGGATTCCATGTACAAACTGCTCCTCTGCTGGCGCTACCTGCGCACCCGCTACCTGGCGCTGGCCTGCATCATCAGCGTGATGCTCGGCGTCGCCACCCTCATCGTCGTCAACAGCGTGATGAGCGGCTTCTCCACCAAGCTGCGCGACCGGCTGCACGGCCTGCTCTCGGACGTGGTCGTCGAGGGCATGACGCTCGACGGCTTCCCCCACGGCAAGCAGCACGTCGAGCGCATTCGCCAGTCGCCCATCGGCGACCAGATCGAGGCGATGACCTCCACGGTCGAAATTTTCGCCATGCTGCAATTCCGCTATCGCGGGCAGATGGTCACCCGCCCCGTGCGGTTGCTCGGCGTCGATCCGGTGGAGCGCTCGACCGTCGGCGGCTTCAGCGAATTCTTGGTCCGCCAGAAGAAATCGGCCACACCGTCGTTCGAGATTCCCGCCGAAGCGAAGTGGCGCTACCATCAGAATCACCCGCCGCTGACGGATCGGGGACTGACGCAAGCGGCTTTCGCGGGCCTGGTAAAGCAGGGCTTGCCCGGCAACGACCCGCCGCCGCCCGACCCGCCCCAGCCCACGTTCAAGATGCCGCGCGGCATCATCCTGGGCAACGCCATCGCCAGTTACCGGATGCGCGACGCGCAGGCCGGGCAGGAAAACAACGACAAGTACATTCTCGAACTGGGCGACGACGTGGTCCTGACCACGGTCAGCGCCGGCAAGATGGTGCCGGTCTACGACCGCTTCGTCATCTGCGACTACTTCAAGTCCGAGATGAGCGAGTACGACGGCAACTACGTCTTCGTGCCGCTCGACTACTTGCAGCACCTACGGGCGATGGACGACCGCGTCACCAGCATTCAGATCAAGTTGAAGGACTTCAAGGCCGCGCCGCAAGTCGTCGCGGAATTGCGGGCCATGTTCCCCGAACAGTACGGCTTCATGGTGCAGACCTGGGAAGACAAGCAGGGGCCGCTGCTGGCCGCCATCAGCATCGAGAAGGGCATTCTCAATATCCTGCTGTTCCTCATCATCGCGGTGGCGGGGTTTGGCATTCTGGCCATCTTCTCGATGATCGTGGTCGAGAAGACCCGCGACATCGGCATCCTCAAGGCGCTGGGCGCTTCCAATCGCGGCATCATGTCGATCTTCCTCGGCTACGGGTTGCTGCTCGGCGTGGTCGGCGCGGCGCTGGGCACCGGCCTGGGCATCTGGATCACCGTCAACATCAATGAAATCGAGCAATGGCTGACCCGCACGACCGGCCACGACATTTTCGACCGCAAGATCTATTACTTCAGCGATATCCCCACGGATATCCAGCCGTGGACGGTGCTGTTCGTGAACCTCGGCGCGATCGCCATTGCCGTGGGCGCCAGCATCCTGCCGGCCCTGCGCGCGGCGCTGCTGCACCCAGTGCGGGCGCTGCGGTACGAGTGAGTTGAGCTTGAGCCCCGAAGGGGCGGCCGTCGTGTGATTCAGCCCCGGAGGGGCGGCAGAATTGTAGCCCAGGGCGCTAGCCCTGGGGAAGCAATGGACGATTGGGAGTGGAAGCCCCGGAGGGGCGATAGAGATCGCGGCGGCGACGTCTGCCGCCCCTCCGGGGCTTTGATTCCCTCCCAAGCCGGTTACCCAGGGCTT
>JAEUIF010000514.1 GCA_016795185.1 Planctomycetia bacterium
AGTGACTTCACCGAAGCCAGGTGTTTCAGGCCGGCGTCCGAGATCGCAGTTCCGCCCAGCCAGAGGTCCTCCAGTTGTGGAAGTCTCTGGAGTTCCTTCAGGCCGGCATCAGTGATCTTCGTACCGCCCAGGTTCAACACGCGCAAGTAGTTCAGCGCGGCCAACTCTTTCAACGCGCTATCCGTCAGCCGGCACCCGCCCAGTTGCAGGTTCTGGATCGTGGACAGCTGAGCGATGAGCCTGGCGTCGTCGTCGGAAAGCCCTGATCCGAACAAGCTGTTCAAGTCCAGCTCAACGACGATCGACTTACCCGCCGCGTCCACACCGCGTCGGATGATGGCACCGCGGTTTTTCAGGCGCGCCGCGATCTGGTCCGCCCTATCGGTCGGAGCGTCCTTGGGAGTGTCTGCTGGCGCAGCAGGGCCGGCGTCCACGAGCAGCAGCGCCAAACCGGCGAGGACGACATGGCGCAGGGGGCAGTTCATGAAGGTGCTCCACAATTTGGCCCGGATGCCTGAACACGGGCGGACTCTTTTGAGCACTCCCTCAAGGGGTGGGCAACTTGAAGGATGGCTTGCTTCCTCTCGACGGTTCGTGCAATCTCCGTTAGCCGGCCGATGCCGACGACCCAGTTGCGACCTTGCTGGACCTCGTCTCGAAATCGAACGGCAAGATTCATCCGCTTGAGTTGCTCCCCGACCTCGGGGCCAGCCCGGCCAAGCGAGTCGAAGGGAAAGCGGCAACCGTGATCCAGGCGAGATCGGTGCTTCGCGTCAAGCCGGACACGGCGCTGCCAGCGGCACTGACCACGACCCTCGGCAAACCGATCCGGGTCGGCGATCTGGAAGTGACGCCGCTCAAGGTCGAGCAGAAACGCGTGCTGTTCAAGCATCGCAGCGGCAAGTACAAGCCAGAGCTTTCCGAGCAAGAAGCACTGTTCTTGCACTTGCAGATGAAAAACGTTTCCAAGGATTCGGAGTTCTGCCCCACCGACCCGGCATTTGACTACCTGTGGAAGGAAGGCCGCCATCCCGAGAACGCGATGCCTTACACCTTCTTGGAGCTTGCCGGCGCCGGCAAGCGATTCAGCGGGCCGTCCAAGTACCTGGGAACATGAACCACGCCGGAACGTGTTTCGTCGGATGAATATGCGGAGGGGCAGGAGGATCACGTCAAGGTCCTCTACCCAGTTGAACGTCTGAAAACGGTGATCTTGACTGTTCCGACGGATCAAGTACCGCTGGCCCTGAAGGAGCAACAGGGCCAGCTCCTCTGGAAAGTGCACCTGCGTCGCGGTCTGATCGTCGTCAACGGGCGGGACTACTCCACCAGGGCGGTGATCGATGTGGAGTTCGACAAGGAACAGATCGCTGGAAGGTAGTCCCTTTTTTGGTCCGCGCCAACCATCCCCTGGGCGGCCATGATATTGTTCGGACCTCGGGTGGCTGCCAGGGGCGCAAACGCCGCCGTCGAGTTGGCGTTTCAGCTGTAGCCCAAGTTCCAATTACGGAGAGTTCCGATGCCCAGGACCATCTCACTTGCCGCGTTGTTCATTCTGGTGGTGATCCCGGCCGGCGTGGCCCAGACATCGCCCCAGGCCGACAAGTCCGCTACCGATCTCCAGGGCGACCCGCTGCGACCGGGCAGTGTGCTGCGCCTGGGAACCACCCGGTTGCGCCACACCACCTGGGTGACCAGTGTGGCGCTTTCTCCCGACGACAAGACCATTGCCTCGGCCGACTACGAGGGCACCGTGCGGCTCTGGGAACTGGCCAGCGGTCGAGAGGTCCGCACGCTCCCGGTCAAGGTTGGCAGCGTCGTCGCCTTTTCGCCGGACGGCAAGCTGCTGGCAACCGGTGGCTACTACCAGCAGGAACTGCGGCTCTGGAACGTGGCCACCAGTGAGAAAGTACGCGAGATCCCAGTCAACGCTCGCTCGTTTGCCTTTGCCCCGGACGGCACGACACTGGTCTCGACCAGCGGGACCAAGGTCGTCCTCTGGGATGTCAGTACGGGCAAGGCACTCCGCGAATTCGTCGGCCATCAGACCGCGCTCTACTCCGTCGCCGTCGCCCCGGACGGGAAGACCATTGCTTCCGGCGGCGGCGGTGATGGTACGGTGCCGCAAGATACCGCGATTCGCCTGTGGGACGCCCAAACCGGCAAGGAACTGCGGCAGCTCGCCGGCCACAAAGGTTGGGTTTACGGCCTTTCGTTCTCGCGCGAGGGCAAGCAACTCGCTTCCGCCGATGCCTACGCCGTCCATCTCTGGGATCCGGCGACTGGCAAGGAGCTGCACCGGCTGGATGACGGCCCGTCGAACCAGGCCGTATTCTCGCCCAAAGACTCCAAGTTGATCACCGCTGGCCCGCTGAAGGTCTACAGTTCGCTCACTGGCAAGCCGGCCTGCGCGATGGAAGGGACCGCAACGGCTGCCTACTGTGTGGCCGTAGCACGCGACGGCAGCACGATCGTTTCGGGAAACCGTGACGGCCGGGTCCAGGTCTGGAACGGCGTCAACGGCAAGGAAATCGCCTTGTATCGCGGCCATCAGGGGGAAATTGCCGCGGTGGCGTTCTCCCCCGACGGCAGCATCATTGCTTCCACATGCAGCAGTGACCGCACCTTGCGCGTGTGGGGCACGGCCTCGGGCGCCCCGCTGCGCAGTATCCCGCTGGGATGCACGACCGAGGGCCACTGGTGCAAGAGCGACGGCAAGTTTCTCGCCTTCAGCACCGATGGCCGGACGGTCCTCACCGGGACCTGCGATGGCGTTATCCACCTGCATGAGCTGGCCACGGGCAAGAGCCGCGAAGTCAAGGTCGCAGAGCGCTGGCTGTCGGCTTATGCCCTGTCGCCCGACGGCAAGCTCGTGGCAGCTGGTGTGCATGATGGTTCACGAGCCGTCGTCAAGCTGGTGGACCTGAGCACGGGCCAGGAGGTTCGTCGCTGGCAACCCTATGCCAAGGAGGCTGGTTATGACGCCCGCGTCAGCAGCCTGGGCTTCTCGCCCGACGGCAAGCTCTTGGCGGTGGGCAGTATCAACACGCGAATAATCGGCCCGCGCGGCGAGTTGCCGAAATACGATACGATCTTGCTCCACGATACCGCCTCGGGCGAACTGGTCCGAAGTTTTCGCCGGGTATCAAACGCACCCAGCCAGCTGGCCTTCTGGCCGGACGGCAAGACGCTGGCCGCTGCCGCCACGGGTCAGTCGCCCTTGCAGCTCTGGGAAACAGCCACCGGAACGCTGGTTGCCAAGCTGCCGAACGCGGGCGGGGATCCGTTCGCGATCTCGGCCGATGGCAAGTACCTGACCTTCCCCGCGGGCAACGACATCGTCCTCTGGGAAGTCCTCACCAGCAAGGAGGTGCAGCGGTTGCGCGGTCACGGCAAGCCGGCCACCGCGCTAACCTTTGCCCCGGACGGCAAGTCGCTGGTTTCCGCCAGTGCCGATTCGACCTTACTGCTCTGGAAACTCCCCCCGGGAGGTCCGCAACCGAAGCCGGTCAATCCGCCCGCATTGAACGACATGGAACAAGCCTGGCATCAGCTCGGCGACCGTGATCCGCTGCGCGCACATGCCGCACTTGGGACCTTCATGAATGCCGGCAACCAGGCCGTGCAGTTTCTCGGGAAGCAACTGAAGCCGGCCAAGGCGGGGGAGCTGCGGCCGCTCCCTCAGCTTATCGCCGAACTTGGCGATGCCAGGCAGGCAGACCTGGCCGCGTCCCAGCTCTGCCAGCATGGGGTCCGCGCCCGGACGGCACTGTTTGAAGCACTCCGCGACAAGCTGTCCCTGGAGGTCCGCAAGAAACTCGAACTGGTCCTCGCAGCGATTGACGACGATCCCATCCATCCGGACGAGCTGCGCCGGCTGCGCGCAGTCCAGGTACTGGAGCGTATCGGCACCCCAGTGGCGGACGCGCTGCTCAAAGACCTTGCCAGCGGCGACTCCGCGGCCCAGCAGACCCTGGATGCCCAGGCGGCGCTGCAACGGTCGCAGCGCTGGCGCCAGCTTCCTCGGGTGGTGGTGCTGTCCGATGAGTCCGTCGCCAGGTTACGGTTGCACCTGGTTGGCAATCGCGAGCCTCGCAAGCTGGCCGGGCACACTGGCCCGGTTCGCGCGCTTGTCTTTGCGGCGGACGGCCAGACGCTCGTGTCGGCGGGTTTGAACGACTTTGTCCTTGTCTGGGAAGCCTCCTCGGGCAAGCAACTGCGGCAAATCAAGGTGACGGTCGGCGCGGTCCACGGCATCGCCCTGTCGCCGGACGGCAAGGTGCTGGCCACGACGGCCGAGGAAGGTTCGATCAAGCTATGGGATCCCGCCACGGGTGAACTGCGGCAGCAATTGCGCGGGCACGAGAAAATGGTCGTGGCTGTTGCGTTCGCGCCGGACGGCAAACGGCTGGCGTCGGCCGATTACGGCGGCGTCATCCGGGGGTGGGAGCTGGGCAAGGCCGACCCGGTCTTCCAGATCCAAACCAAGGCGGCACGAACCACGGCCGTCGCGTTCGCGCCGGACGGTAAGACCCTGGCCTCGGCCGGCTTGGTCCAGGAGCAGAATGGCTTCGGCGGAGGCATCCGCTACTCCCAGCCCGCCCCGGTCCAGCTCTGGGACGCGGCCACGGGCAAAGCCATCGCAACCTTGTCGCTCCAGGGGAGTGAGGTGCGGTTCAGCAACGATGGCCGGGCCCTGATCGCGTCCGGCAATTTCACCCTGATTGAGCGCAACCACCAGGGTCCGGCCTTTATGCAAATTGGCGACGAATCTTGTTTCACCGCTTCGCGGATGCACTGGTGGGACCTGGGCCAGCGACGGGAATATCGCACCTGGCAAGGCAAGGGGGCAGCCGTGGTTTTCTCAGCCGACGGCTCGCTGGTTGCCTCCGTTGGCGGCCACGACGCTCACTACCATACCTTCCAGTGGGGCAGCAATACGATTGGCACGGGTCCCGAGGCGGGCCAGGCTTTGCGGCTCTGGGAAGCCTGTACCGGCAAGGAAATCGTGAAGCGTCCTCTGCCGTCCGCAGCCTTGGCGGTGACATTCGCCCCCGATGGCCGAACGCTGGCGTGGTCGGATGAGCGGGGTGCCGTCTTTCTTTGGGACCTGTCACCTTTGCAGCCGCTGGCACACTACGCGAGCAAGCCTTCGGCCGCCGACCTGGCCGAGTTGTGGAACGATCTGGTCAGCGAGGACGCGGCAGTCGCCTACCAGGCCCAGTGGACCCTGACGGCCGCGGGGCACGACACCGTGGCATTTTTTCAAGCTCGATTGCAGCCTGCCAAGGGCCCCGACGGGCAGCAGGTGGCTCGGCTCCTTGCCGACCTGGACAGTCCACAGTTCGCCATCCGGGAAGCTGCGATGAAGGAGCTGGAAACGTTCGGCAACGCCGTCGAGATGCCCTCGATCGAGGCGCTGCGTGCCAATCGCTCCCCCGAGTTCCAGCGGCGTGTCGAAGACTTGCTGCGCATCATGCGAACCAGCGTTCCGCCCGAGGAATTGCGGCAGGTAAGGGCGATTCGCGTTCTGGAACGGATCGCGTCGGCGGAGGCCCGCCAGTTACTCAAGACGCTGGCGGACGGCACCCGGTTGAGTCGAGTGACGGTCGAGTCGCGCAACGCCCTGAGCCGGCTTGCCAATCGCTGAACTCTCTCGTCGCAAGCCGACCGTACTTTTTCGGACTGTTTGGTGGGCGGGTGACTGCCGCGGAATGTATGGTGGCCGGGCCGCAGATTATCCGTCGTTGCTCATTGCGGTTGCGCCATCGACACGAAAAGGTGCGTTAAGAGTCGTTTCAGGATAGCGCCGGCTCTGGATCCGCAACTCCCGCCGATAGTTTGCGGTTCGCGCTGCTCTCAGCGTGCGACAACTTCCTTTGAGCGGTATGACCCGTCCGCAATCACAAGTATTGCCGCTTCACTCGCCTCTGAATCGGCAACCGAGCTTGGCGGTGCCTTTCTTCTCAATAGCCATGAGTGTTGCAAACAAAGGCGGAATGTAGCAATATGTAGTTAATACTCCCGAATTGCCCGCAATTCCCAGTGATTGGCTGTATTCCGGTTGCCAGCACTTTCGGCTGATATTCGCGGTTGTTCTCGCATAATTGAGCTGGAGTGGCGATGACATGGATACATATCGTCCGCAAGGCTGACAATGATGTTCGGCTGCTTGCGCTGGGCGCACGCGGGCGCGGCCGACCCCGCCAGGCCGACCGTTGCCAGCGCGGCCAGTAGCAGCATACGCCAGCCAGGCCAGCCCGCCCGCGCGAGCGACCGTGTCCTATCCCGAAACAGTTCTGCGAACATGCCAGCTCCTTTCGCGGCGCGGGCGGCCTTTACTTCTCCCTGTGTCGTGGGAGTAGCGATCCAGACAGCCAAATGCCCCCGCAAAAAATACCGCCAAACTTCCGATCAAGCTATTGACATTGATTCCGCCAGGTGGAAGAATCACAAACTGCATGCAATTATATCAGTCCTGCCTTCATTGCTGCGCGCTGGGATTTCCAGCCAACCACGCGGCCGCGTAACCCGCGAGCAGGAATTATCGGTCCCAACCGGGAATTAGTGTCTGCTGGGCCGACCGGCGGCACATTGAATGGGTAGTCCGGACACCTACCGCGCCTTGCCGTCCTGCCCCCCGCCGCTTGCCCGCCAGCCGACCGCCTTGCGTTCCGACCACCGAGGAGCCCGCCATGAGCTCGGCCCCCCTGTTCTCTCGAACCCGAGTAAGTTGCGCAGTTGCGCTACTGGTCCTGATGGCACCGGCGCCGATCCAGGCCGAAGCGCCGCCGGCTCTCACGGTCGCCCGGCGGATCGACCAGCTGATCGATGCTTCGTTGCAAGCCGCCAAGGTGCCCGCTTCCCCGCGCAGCGACGACGCCGAGTTCCAGCGCCGCGTGTCTCTCGACCTGACTGGACGGTTGCCGCCGCCCGACCGGGCAGCCGCTTTCCTCGACAGCACCGAGCCGGACAAGCGGGCCCGGCTCATCGACGACTTGCTCGCCAGCCAGGACTTCGGCCGCCACTGGGCGCGCTACTGGGCCGAACTGTTCGTCAAGCGCGACGGCGAGCAGAACAAGCGGCTGAAGTCCGACGAGTTCCGGGCCTGGCTGGCGGAGCAGTTCAACCAGGGACGGGGCTGGGACCAGATCGTCACCGCCATGCTGACCGTCGATGACACGACGGCCTCCGGCTTCTTCTTCCAGGCCAACCGCCTCAGCGGCGACCGGCCGTCCCCGGCCAAGGTGGTCGGTGCCGCCGCCAACTTGTTCCTGGGCATCCAGTTTCAATGCGCCGAGTGCCACGACCACCCGTTCACCGATGCCTGGAGGCGCGACGACTTCTGGGGGTTGGCCGCCTTCTTCGGCCGGACCCGGTTCGCCCAGGTCGAGGTGAACAAGACCCGACAGGTCAAGATCACCGAGGAAGACCCGCCGCCGCCCGACGAAAAGACGAAAGGCCGGCCGATGTTCAAGCCGCCGGTGAACGGCGTCATCGACGTGCCCGACCCGCTGGACGCGAAGAAGATCTCCGGCACGGTGGCGGCGAAATTCCTGGGCGGCGACGCACCGAAGATGTCGGAGAAGGGCCCGCACCGGCCGCAGTTCGCCGCCTGGCTGACGGCCCCCGCCAACCCCTGGTTCGCCCGCGCGGCAGTCAACCGCTACTGGGCCGCCCTGTTCGCCCGCGGGTTGGTCAACCCGCTCGACGACATGGGCCCCGACAGCGAGCCCACCCATCCGGAGTTGCTCGCCTACCTGGCCGAGGAGTTTCGCCAGTCCGGGCACGACCTCAAGCACCTGCTGCGGGCCGTCTGCAACAGCGCCGCCTACCAGCGGAGCAGCCGGGCCTTGCCGGAAAACCGTGACCACGACGGCTACGCCCGCATGCGGGTCAAGTTTCTGCACGGTGAAGTGCTGCTGAAGTCCCTCGATCAGGTGCTGGGCGTCGAGGTGATCGTGCCACCGGTCAAGGACAAGAACAAGGAGAAGGACCGGACCGTCACGATCTCGAACGCCGAGTTGTTCGACACCGCGGTCTACGACGACGACCCGGCGAATTACAGTTACGGCGCGCCGCAACTGTTGCGGCTGATGAACGCGGAGATACCCCGCCGCAGCCCGGCCGTGATCGAACGGTTGCTGCTAAATCCCGGCGAACCCGCTGACCACGTCGAGCGGCTGTTCCTGCTGACGCTGTCCCGGCGCCCGTCCGCGGAGGAGAAGCAGGAACTGGTCAAATTCGTGCAGAAGCATCCCGACCCCGCCCGCGGCTACGCCGGGGTGCTGTGGATTTTGCTCACCGGCGCTGAGTTCGTGGCCAACCACTGATTCCTTTCCCACCCGGAGCGCGATCATGCTTCCTCCCCACCTGTCCGCCTCCCTTTCCCGGCGCGACCTGTGCAAGCTGTCCCTGGCCGGCGCCTTGACGACCTCCGTCTCCTGGTTTGACCTGCTCCGCGCCCACGCCGAGCAGAGCGCGGCTCAGGGCCGTAAGCCGGCGCGGCAGTGCATCCTGCTGTGGCTCGGCGGCGGCCCCAGCCAGGCCCACTCGTTCGACCCCAAGCCGGGCGAGCACGTGGACCTGATCGACACCAGCGTGCCGGGCTTGCAGTTCAGCGAGTACCTGCCCCAGCTGGCCCAGCAGATGAAGCACCTGGTCCTGCTCAAGACCATGAACCACGGCAACTTCGGCCACGGCGACGCGGTCATCTGGATGCAGACCGGCTACAAGACGCGCGACGGCGGCGTCGAGCACCCCAGCCTCGGTTCGCGCGTCGCCCACGCGCTGGGTCAGGCGGACGCCGAGTTGCCCAGTTACATCGTGGTCGATCCGTCGCAGGCGGAGGGGATTTACAGCATCGGCGCGGGCCACCTCGGGCCGCGCTATAACCCCCTCAAAGTCACGACCGGCCAACCGATCCCCAACTTGCAGCCGACCGGCGACCTGACGGCCGACGACGTGGTCGCGCGGGCCGCGCTGGTCGAGCGGATGAACCAGGCGTTCTTGCAGCACAACCACTCCGGCGTGGCGGCGGCGCACCAGAACAGCCTGGCGCAGGCGCTGAAGATCATGCGCACCTCCAAGACGCGCGCCTTCAATCTGGACGAGGAACCGGACAAGGTACAGCAACGCTACGGCAAGGATCGGATGGGACGCGGCTGTCTGCTGGCCCGGCGGCTGATCGAGGCCGGCGTGCCGTTCGTCTCGGCGCACATCGTCGACGGCAAGGGCAACGGCTGGGACACGCACATGGAAGCGCCCAACCGCAACAAGGAACTGTTCCAAAACCTCGACGTCTGCTTCTCCGCGCTGCTGGACGACCTGCACGACCGCGGCCTGCTGGACAGCACGCTGGTCATCTGCATGGGCGAGTTCGGCCGGTCACGCAACGGCGTCGAGCACAATAACAAGATGTGGACCGCCGTGCTGGCCGGCGGCGGGCTGAAGACCGGCCAGGCGATCGGTCACACCGGCGACGACGGCAAGACGCTGACCGAATACCGGCCCATCCGCCCCTGTGACCTGTTCGCCACGGTGCTCAAGACGCTAGGCATCGACCACAAGCAGGACTACACGATTCGCGGCGGGCGGCCGGTCGGCATCGTGGACCCGTCGGCCCGGCTGATCGACGAGGTCTTTTGACGCCGGTGAGCAGGCGGCGGTGGTTTCCCCCAACCCTTGAATTCAGGAGTGCCCGGACGTGTTGCGACTCAACCTTGGGAACCTGGGCCGGATGTGCGACGGCATTAACCGCCGCGGTTTCATGCAACTGGGTGCGCTGGCCCTCGGCGGTTTGACCCTGGCCGACCTGCTCCGCGCCGAGGACGCCGCCGGGCGCTCCGGCTCGACCCGCGCGGTGATCAACATCCACCTCGGTGGCGGGCCGGCGCACCAGGATACGATCGACCTCAAGCCGGATGCCCCGGCCGAGGTGCGCGGCGAGTTCAAGCCGATCGCTACCAACGTGCCCGGCGTCGAGATCTGCGAACTCCTGCCGCGGCTGGCCCAGCTGGCCGACCGCTTCACCATCATCCGCTCGCTGATGGACTCCGAAGGCGACCACAGCGACTTCCAGACCCATACCGGCTTCACCCGCACCAATCTCAGCACGGTCGGCGGTCGGCCAGCGTTTGGCGCGGTGGTGAGCAAGGTGCTCGGCCAGCAAGAGGCGGTGCCGCCGTGGGTTTCCTTCAACGGCGGCCCGGTAGGCTTCCTCGGTCCGACGCACCGCGGCTACGAGCCGGGCAAGGGCCAGAACCTCAAGCTCCAGGCGGCGCTCACGCCGGACCTGGTCCGCGAACGAAACGGCCTGCGCGCGTCGTTCGACGCCCTGCGCCGCGACCTGGACGGCAGCGGCCAGTTCGACGCCCTGGACGCCTACGCCCGGCGGGCGACCGAGATGGTGCTCAGCGGCCGGATGGCCGACGCCCTGGACCTGACGAAGGAGTCCCAGGAGGTCGTCGCCCGCTACGGCCCGGAGAACCAGCACCTGTTGCGGGCGCGCCGCCTGGTGCAGGCGGGCGTGCGCGTCGTCAGCATGGAGGCCGGCTGGGGCAACTGGGACACGCACCCCGACAACTTCAAGCGGCTGCGCACGATGCTCCCCAAGATGGACCGCGGCCTGAGCGCCTTCATCGAGGACTTGCAGCGCCTCGGCCTGTTCCAGGACGTGGCCGTGGTCCTCTGGGGCGAGTTCGGCCGCACGCCGCGCATCAACCAGAACGCCGGCCGCGACCACTGGCCGGCCGTCAGCCCCGCGTTGATTACCGGGGGATCGTTCCGCCACGGCCAGGTCATCGGCGCGACGGACCGCCAGGCCGCCTACGTCAGCCATCGGCCGGTGCGCTTCCAGGAAGTGTTCGCGACGCTCTACCACCACCTGGGCATCAATCCGACCACGCACTTGACCGACCCGAATGGCCGCCCGGTCAATCTGCTGGACCACGGCGAACCGCTGCGCGAGTTGGTGTAGTCCTGCCCAAGCCCAGGAGTGATGTGATGTTGCCGAGCCGATGCTTTCCGGCCGCTGCCGTGCTGACCGTGGCCATCGCCCTGGTCCAGCCGGTGGGCGGCGCGGAGGCTGACTTCGTCAAAATCCTCAACGAGAAGGACCTGACCGGCCTGAAGCTCTTCCCGGAGAACGCCGCCGACACCTTCAAGGTGGAGGACGGTGTCATCAAGGTGAGCGGCAAGCCGAACGGTTACTTCTACACGGAGAAGAGCTACAAGAACTTCGTGCTGCGCTTCGACTGGCGCTACCCGGAAAAGGCGGGCAACAGCGGCCTGCTGGTCTATATCCAGCCGCCGCACCGAGTCTTCCCCCGGTGCATCGAGGTCCAGAGGGCCTACGGCGGCCACGGCAGCATCTTCGCCATCGGCGGGGCCAAGGGGAAATTCAAGGACGACGGCGCGGCCCGGAAGAAGGCGCTCAAAGACGCCAGGGAATGGCACACGACCGAAGTCACGAGCATGAACGGCAAGTTGACCGCGAAGATCAACGGCACCCTGGTCTGCGAGGGCGAGGCCGAGGGCATCCACGAAGACCCGCTCGGCTGGCAGTCCGAGGGTGCGCCGATCGAGTTCAAGAACATTATCCTCCAGGAACTGAAATAAGCGAGCAGTGCCAAGGCCGGGTTCGCCCGTCGCGGTTGGATGCACGGTACATCCGAGTTGGTGGAGTCAGCGGCGCACGGCCGTTGTTCCCGCCAGTGCCGGGAGCCTGCGCAAAATGTTCGTCTGCCCGGGGCCCAAAGTGTACCTGGAGGCACCAGCCCCTGCTGGACGCCTGCCGTGCCCGCGTAATTCTGCGTGGTGTATTGACAACATTCCATGCAGGAAGTATTCTCGCTTTTGCCTCGCCTTCCCACCGCCGTCCTCTTGCCGAGACGTAACATGCCATCCTGCCGCGAGCTTATTACCCGTCGTCGGATGCTCCAGGTCGGCCTGCTGGGCGGGCTGGGATTGTCCTTGCCGCAGTGGTTGTGCCACGAGGCGCGCGGGGAGACCAACCGGTTCGCGCGGGCCAAGTCGGTAATCTTCCTCTGGCTCCAAGGCGGCGTCTCGCACCACGAAACCTTCGACCTGAAACCGGACGCCCCGGCGGACATTCGCGGGCCGTTCAATCCCATTCAGACCAACCTGCCGGGTGTGACCGTCGGCGAACACTTGGTCCGGCTGTCGCGGATGATGGACAAGCTGGCGGTGGTGCGTTCCGTGACGCATGGCGAAAGCGCTCACGAGCGCGGCTCGCAGTACATGGTGTCGGGGCGGCGGCCTGTCGGTGGGCCAAGCCTGGAAAACACCTATCCCGACATCGGCGCTATCGTCGGCCATCAGCTGGGCATGCGCGGCGGCCTGCCGCCCTACGTCAGCGTGCCGGGCAACGACTTCACCAGCAAGTTCACCGGACCGGGCTACCTCCCCCGCAGCGCCGGCGCGTTCAAGGGTACGCATGCCGTGTCGCTCCAGTTTTCCGGTGAAGTCTCGTCCGAGCGCTTTCGGGAGCGGGTCGGTTTGCGCGCCGACTTCGAGAGCGGCGCGGCGCTGGGCGAACCATCCTGGAACGAATTCGATCAGCGGGCGGTCGACATCATCACGTCGGCCAAGGCCAGCCGGGCGTTCGATATTCTCCAGGAATCCGATGCGACCTTGAAGCTCTACGGCATCGAGCGGGCCAAGGTCGGCAAGACGGCCGAAGCCAGGGCGCGGCTGGGCAAGGCCGAGTACTGCCTGATGGCCCGGCGCTTGGTGGAGGCCGGCGTCCGCTTCGTGACTATCGGCCGCGACGGCTGGGACCACCACACGAACATCTTCCCCCAGCTCAAGGGCCGGCTGCCGCGCTTCGACGCCGCCCTGGCCGGGTTGATTACGGACCTGGAGCAGCGCGGCCTGCTGG
>JAEUIF010000540.1 GCA_016795185.1 Planctomycetia bacterium
GGTGACTGGTCGCGCCCGCTCCACGCCCACCCTGGTCGCCGGCGCGGCGTGGGGGGCGGGAAAGCCCGACCTAAATCAAGCAACCACACGCGGGTCCTCGCATTTTCGCGTGTCGGCAGACGTCGGGTAGGACAAGCTGAAGGCGCTATTGCACGTCCGCCGCTCACCAGCTGTTCGAGGCGCCCATGCTCGTCCTGGAAGGCCATACCGCACCGATCTGGTCGCTGGAGTATTCGCCGGACGGGCGTTTCTTGGCTTCGCGCGATCAGGCTGGGCAGGTGCGCGTCTGGGAACCGGCCAGCGGGCAGCTGTCCCTCTGTTCCGTGGTTGACCCGAATGCCGAGCAGGCGCCGCCCGCGTCGCCAGGCAACTTTTACAGTGAAGCCCTGGCGTTCGTGGCGGCTGACCGGATTCTCACCGCCGACCCGCAGGGCAGGTTGGAGTCGTGGAACCTGCTCACCAACCAACTGTCGGAAGTAGCATGCCCCCTCGGCCGCGTCTACCGCCTGGCCGCGTCACCCGACGGCAAGCGGGTGGCCTTCGCACGCGACACGACTGCTTGGGGGCAGGATTCGCCGGCGGGCAGAGTGTGTCTCGGCAACCTGACGCTGGCGCGAGCGTCACTGACCGACTGGGGCTGTAGTCGTCCCGTGTTCTGTCTGCTGTTTTCGCAGCGCGGCGACCTGTTGGCGTGCGGGGCCGGCGAATGGGGCCGCAGCGGTGTGGTTCGCCTTTACCGCATCGGCGAAAAACTGTCGGTGAGCCGCTGGAACTGGAATCATCGTGACCATGCCGAACTGGGCGGCCCCAGCGGCCCGGTGCTTTCCCTGGCGTTCAGCGCCGACGATCAGCTGCTCGCCGGCGGTTGCTCCGATGGCAGCGTGCGCGTCTGGAGGGTCGCGGATCGGCAGGAAGTTGCGCACTTGCGCAAGCACGACGACCTGGTGCGCGGTGTGGCCTTCGCCGCCGATGGGCGGACGCTGATCTCCGTCGGCTGGGACGGGCGGGTCAAGGTCTGGGACGTGCCGACGTGCAGCGAGAAGACGACCTTTGAATGGCACACGGGCATGATCCACGCGATGGCCTTCGCGCCGGACGGCATGACGGCGGCGACTGGCGGCCAGGACGGCAACATCGTCATCTGGGATGTGGATTTCGCCTGATGGATTGTCGCGCCCGCCCCGAACGGGTAAGATGCCCTGGTCAATTTCACCACGCCCGGATAAGGAACGACCGATGTCTCACGAATCGCACGGTGAGCCCACCTTTCCCGCACCAGCGAGCGGCGAACTGTTTAGCCCCGAAGAGTTGAAAGCGCTGAAGGCGGCGGACATCCAGGCCGCCAAGAGCGTTGTTTTGTTGATGGTCGGTGTCTTCACGATGGGCCTGGTGCTTTACTCCATCGTGGCTCTGGCGATTCTGTAGGAACTACACAAAAACTCTCGTAGGGTCCGCTGTGCGGACCATGTACCCTCGCAAAATCAGGGTGATGGTCCGCACAGCGGACCCTACGTGGTTGGTGCAGCGGTGTGTTGACCGCTCGTTCACTTCAGTACGTCAGCTAGCGCCCCATCAATGCCCGCGAAACGAAACTCATAGCCCAGTTCCTTCGCCTTGTGCGGCAGCACGCGCTGGCCGGACGTGACCACGTTGGCCACCTCGCCGAGCATCAAGCGCAGGCCAAAACCCGGTGTGGGCATGAAGGCGGGGCGGCTGAGCGCTCGCCCCAGTGCCTTGCTGAACTCCTTGTTCGTCACCGGCTGCGGCGCGACGCCGTTGATCGGCCCGGAAGCGGCGGCATTCTCCAACGGCAGCGCGAACAGTCCGGCCATGTCGTCGTTGTGAATCCAGCTCATCCACTGCTTGCCCGAACCGACCGGCCCGCCCACGCCCATCTTGAACGGCAACAGCATCTTGCCCAGCGCGCCGCCGCCCTTGTCGAGCACGACGCCGACGCGGACGATGGCCACGCGCATGCCATGCGTCGTCGCGGCTTGTGCGGCCTGTTCCCACTCCACGCACAGGCGTGCCAGGAAATCGTTGCCCGGCGGGCTGTTTTCGTCGATCTCTTCGTCGCCGTGCGGCCCGTAGTAACCGATGGCGGAAGCGTTGACCAGCACCTTCGGCGTGCCGTTCGCACCCTTCGGGTTCCGGGCCAGCGCCTGCACCACATTGGCGGTGCTTTTCACCCGGCTTTCGATCAGCAGTTTCTTGTAGTCCTCGTTCCAGCGGCGGCCAAAGATGTTCTCGCCCGCCAGGTGGATGACGGCATCGCACCCGGCGGCGGCGTCCATCCAGGGACCGGCCTGCATCGGGTCGCCCTCGACGATGGTGCAGGTCGCGCCGAAGCGTTCGCGGGCCGCGCTGGCCCGGCGCGACAGCAGCACCACTTCGTGCTGCCGTTGTTTCAACAGGGAAATCAACCGGCCGCCGACGAGTCCCGTGCCACCGGTGATGAAGACCTTCATGGGAACCCTCCTCCATCGCGATCGCCGAACCTGCCGAGCTAACCGACGGCGCGCCGGCCGATTAACCCGGCCGCCGACCGCGTTGTTATTGATAGACGCGAGTCGGCAGCGGGCCACACGGCGTGGCGATGAATCGGGATGTTCGGCGAGAGTTATTTCGAGCGCGGCACTGGAGAGCTACTTGGGCGCGACTGCTGGCCGCACCCGGAAGTGGCGGATTTCGAGACCCTTCTCCGGTACCACCGCCAGCGGTCCTTCGCCGACCTTCAGTTCGGTCTTCAGGTCTTGCGTGTTGCACCAGAGCTTGCCGACGCCGTCCGCGACCTTGACTTGCAGGTAGTTGAACTGGCCCTCGGGGTGCAGCACCGGCTTGAGGTCGGGGTGGTCGAACGGCAGGCGGGTATCGCCGAGTTGCAAGCCGCCCTGGCCCCGGAATTCGAGGCGCAGCGTGTAGTTCTTGTAAGGCTTCGGCGTCGCCAGCTTGCCGTTGCCCGTCAGGATGTCGTCCTTGGCGGACCAGCCGTCGCCCTGGAAATCCTTCGGAAAACGGAAGACTTCGTAGCCGATTTCCTTGACGCGCAGGTTGCGGAAATCGATGGTGCCTTCAGCCTGGAGGCCCAGGTAGCCGCGCGCCGGCACGAATTCGTCCACTGCCCAGGCCTGCTGGCCGTTGACCCAGAAGGTGAGCTTGTTGCCCACGGCCAGCACCCGCCAGTCGTTCCATTCACCGCTGCCGCCAACCTTGTGCAGTTCGGGCACGCCCTTGCCCTTGCCCTTGAGGGCCGGCACGGTGTTGATGAGTTCGCCGACGGCCGGGGCGTTGAGGTTGATCTGGTTGGCGCCCACGCTCTTGCCGGAGCGCACATAGAAGCCGCTGTTGTACGACTTCTTGTGGGCGCGCCATTGCAGGCGGGCCTCGAAGTCGTCGAAATCCCACTGACTGGCCAGGTCGGGATTGCCGCCCTTGAGCAGCTGGATCATGCCGTCGCCGGCCTTCCAGTTCTCGGGAAAGACATCAAGGGCCGAGGTGAAGGGTTTGGCCTTCACCGTCTTGTCGGGGTTGGGAATCGTGCCGCTGAACCGCCAACCGCTAAAATCCTTGCCGTTGATGAGGGAAATGAACCCTTCCTTGATTTCCTCGTCGCTCAACGTTTGCGCCGGCAACAGTGCGGCGACCACGACCAGACCGAGCAACGGCAGCACGCAGCGAAACATGGGAGTGCCCCTGGAGTGCGGGAGAGTGAATCGTGTCGTCATTGTGACGAACGGCGGCGCGAAGTCAATTTCCTGATGAAGTTTGCGCGGTTCGGCGCGACTGTAAACGACAGCAGCCCACGGAGGCGGTCCCCCCGTGGGCTGCGTCACGATGCAGGCAGTCGCTTACTTGTCCTTGCTGGGACGCGCGAACACGCGAATCTCGGTGATCTTCTTGTCGTCGTCGGTCACGACGGTGGCGAACAGGCCCTTCTCGCCGATCTTGCTGAACATTTCGTTCTTCAAACCGCCTTCGAGCTCCTCGCCGGCTTCGAGCTTCTTCGTTTCTTTATTGAACTTGGCCTTGACCACTTTGACTTTATCGGCGACCGTCAGGGTTTGCTCCGGGCCCTTCTCGTCCTTGCTCTTGCGCTCGGAGAAGGTGATCTTGTTGCCGTCGATCTTGCTGATGACGCCGCGGAGTTCCTCGGCCAGCGAGAAACCGACGCACAGAACCGACACCAGGACCGCACCCAGAACCTTACGCAGCATGACTCGCTCCTTGTTGAAGGACAATAGCTCGAACCCAGCCCGTTGCCGGGAGTTAGCTCCGATACTTGGACGGGCGAAACCAATGAAGCGTGGCAGAGACGACCATTAAACCATGCATGTCCGCTGAAGTTTCGGCCGACTCGTGAAACTCCTGGGCAGCGCCAGCGTAGACAATCCAGTCGGGCGGCGCGGGGCGGCCCGCGAACCTTTTGCCGACTCGTTGGCTCTATCTCAGCACCGCCCGGCGTCCTCTCCAAACTCGCTGTCATCCATCGGGGCGATTTTCATGCAGTTGCAGTCACCGGACACGGACATCCGGGCCGAGGCCCGTTCGCACTGGTCGCCCTTCACCAGCTGGTCCGCGCCGGGCGGCGGTCGGGAACTGCTGCGCATCGCGGTGCCCTTGATCGTCAGCAACAGCGTCTGGACGCTGCAAATCACGCTCGACCGCATGATGCTAAGCTGGCTGGGCCAGGAGCATGTCGGCGCGGCGATGACGGCGGTCATGCTCTTCTGGACGCCGCTGGCGTTGTTTCAGACCACGGCTGGTTATTCGACCACGTTCGTCGCGCAGTACCTCGGCGCGGGCCGCCCGGAGCGCGTCGGGCCAGCGGTCTGGCAAGCGCTGTGGTTCAGCTTGGTCGCGGGCATCGGCTTCCTGGCGTTCATCCCATCGGCCGAAACGCTGGTTTCCTGGGGCGACCATTCACCGCACGTACAGCAGCTGGAAGCAGAGTACTTCTATTGTCTGTGCTTCTCGGCATTGCCCACGATGATCGTCGCGGCGGCGAGCGGCTTCTTTGCGGGACGGGGCGACAGCTGGACGGTATTGCTCATCAATGTCGTCGGTTTGGTCGTCAACGGCGTGCTCGACTATCTCTGGATTTTCGGTCACGGCGGCTTCCCCGCCTTGGGCATCGTGGGCGCGGGCTGGGCCACGGTTGTCGGCACCGGCGTTTCCGCCGCGGTGGCGGTCGCCCTGCTGTTCCAACGGAAGTATCGTGAAGAGTTCCAGATGCTGGCGGGCTGGCGCTTCGAGGCCGACCTGTTCAACCGGCTGATGCGCTACGGCTTGCCCAGCGGCTTGCAATGGGCGCTCGAAGGTCTGGCCTGGACGGGCTTCCTCTTCATGGTCGGCCGACTGGGCGATGCCGAACTCGCGGCCAGCAGCATTGCGTTTACCCTCAATGCGGTAGCCTTCATGCCGACGATGGGCATCGGCCAGGCCATCCAGGTGCTGGTCGGACAGCGACTGGGTCAGGATCAGCCACGGCTGGCGGAACGCACGGTCTGGACCGGGCTAGGGCTGGCCATGATCTTCATGGTCTCCATCGCCCTGCTGTACTTGCTGACGCCAGGAATGTTTCTGTTCCTGTTCGAGTCGCAAAGCGAGCACGACGCGGCGCTGCGCTTGCAGGTGGCGGCGATCATTCCGGTGTTGCTACAGTTCATTGCCGTCTATTCGCTCTTCGACGGCATGAACCTGGTGTTCGCCTTCGCGCTGAAGGGCGCGGGCGATACGCGCTTCGTGACGGTCGCCTCCGTCGGCCTGGCCTGGCCGCTGATGGTCGTGCCGAGCTGGGCGGCCTGGCACTACGGCTGGGGCCTGTACTGGGCCTGGACCTTCGCCAGCACTTACATTGTCGTCCTGGCCTGGGTGCTGTTCTGGCGCTTCCGGGGCGGACGCTGGCAGGAGATGCGCGTGATCGAAACAGGATTGGACAGGGAGCCAGCCACGGACCATACTGTTGTGTCGCCCGTGGAGGAAGGCATCTCATGTTCGAAGGCCAGTTGACGGGCATTTTCCTGGCCGCGCGCAAGTGCGGCGATCTAGCGCCGGTGCAACACGTGGAGGCGGTGGCGGGTCGCGGCCTCACGGGCGACCGCTACTTCCTCCACGAAGGCACCTACAGCAAGAAGGACGGCCCCGACCGCGAAGTCACGCTCATCGAGTCCGAGGCCATCGAAGCCATCCTGCACGAGAACGAAATCACCGTCGCGCCTAACGAATGCCGACGCAACCTGCTGACGCGCGGCGTGCCTCTCAACCACCTGGTAGGCAAGGAATTCACGGTCGGCGGGGTCAAGCTGCGCGGCATTCGCCTGTGCGAACCGTGCGGCCACCTGGAGAAACTGACGGCCCGCAAAGGCATCGAGAAAGCCCTGCTGCATCGCGGCGGCTTGCGGGCGCAGATTCTCCAGGGCGGCACCTTGCACGTCGGCGATGCCATCCGCCCAACCTAGTGCAAAATCAAGCGACCTGTTGCGCAAGGCTTTACTTGGGTGGCACGTCCCTCGGTACTCCGAGGGCGTGGAGAGCGACTCGCACGCCCTCGGAGTACCGAGGGACGTGCCACCCAGCATGCCTTCGGGCAACTTCCCATTTGACGATGCACTAGCCAATTGAGACCATGCCAGCTGCTGTCGCCCGGTCCGCGGCTAACCTCCTGTCCTCGCAAAGCTCAGTGAGAACCATCATGCGCCTTCAGCAACGTCGCGCCTTGCTCTCGATCCTCGTCGTCGGAATCGTGCTCGGCATGGGGGAGGCTCCAGGCCAGAACCAGGTCGCCGAGATCAACAAAGCCGAACTGGCGAAATGCCTGGCCAAGCTGCCGGCCGGCACACGGCACGAGCACCTCATGATGCCGCTCCGCGACGGTGTGAAGCTGGCCACGGACGTCTTCCGGCCTGCCGAGGGCGACGGCCCCTGGCCCGTCATGCTGCTGCGGACGCCGTACAGCCGCTTCGATCCGCGCCCCGTGAGCGAGATGGACAAGGAGCCGTGCGTGCTGGTCGTCCAGAATCAGCGGGGTCGTTATGGCTCCGAAGGCACGCCGCCCCGGGACACCTTCATCAACGAAGTGGAGGATGGTTACGACGCCATCGAGTGGTGTGCCAAGCAGAAGTGGTGCAACGGCAAGGTGGCCATGTGGGGACCGTCCGGCCACGGCATCTCACCCACGAACGCAGTCTGGTCGAAGGCTCCGCACCTGGTCGCCGTCAACGTCAACATTACCGGCGACGATGCGTATTTGCACTGGTGCTTCAACAACGGCGCGTGTCGAGCCTTCTACACCTGGATGGGGCAGCGCAACCAGAAGGTCACCGACTGGCCTCGGCCGACGACGATCCCCTACGACTGGAAGGCCCGCCAGGCGTTTCTGGCCAAGCAGGCAGCCGACAACAAGGTTTACTACGTCGCCAATGCCGGCTGGTACGACCTGTTCAGTGAGGGCGCCCTCGACGCCTTCGCTGCCCTGGCGCCCAACGGCCGGGCTTTCGTCAGCATGACGCCGGGCGGCCACGGTCCCATCGGCGGCGACTTGAAGTACCCCAGTCCGCCTCGGCCGAAGGACGCGCCCTTCCCAACGACCAAGCAGCTCATGATGGGCCAGAAGCCGAGAACGGCCCGGTCGGCGCTGGTCTACTACCTGATGGGCGATACGCAAGACAAAGCCGCCCCCGGTAATATCTGGAAGGTGAGCCACACCTGGCCGGTGCCGCATACTCCAACCGACTACTTCCTGCGCACCGACGGTACGCTGAGCACGCAGAAGCCAGACGACAAGAAAGCATCGCTCACGTTCACCTACGATCCGAAAGACCCCGCGCCGAGCCTGGGCGGCAATTACGCCATCGGCGCTAAGAGCGGGCCGCTCGACCAGCGGCCGGCGAAGGACCGCAAGGACATCCTGCGCTTCATCAGCGCACCGCTGGCCGAGCCAGTCGGCATCACTGGCAAGGTCTGGGCGGACCTGCACTTCACGAGCGACGCCGCCGACACCATGTTCGTCGTCAAGCTGGTGGACATCTATCCGGACGGCTACGAAGCGATGGTGCGGGAGTCCGCTGGCCTGGCGCGTTACCACCAGGGGCTGGACAGGCCGGCTGCCATCGAGCCCGGCAAGACCTACGCGCTCCAGCTCGACCTCTGGAGCACGGCCCTGGTCTTCAACAAGGGGCACCGCATTGGCGTCTACGTGACCAGCAGCAGCAAGGAAGCTTACGAGGTGCATCCAAACACCTTCGAGCCAGTCAAATCGATCGACGGGGCAAAGATGGCCAAGAACACAATTCACCTGTCGGCCGAGCACCCGTCGAAAGTCATCCTGCCGGTGATCGCGCCGGAGACGTACCTCCCCGAACGGAAGGGCGCTGCCGACCCTGGACAGGTCGATAGGCTCAAGCAAATCGGTGCGAGGATTCAGTTCGACGACCAGCAGCGAATCATCGGCGTCAACTTGGGCGAGCGAAGACTCGCCGATGCCGACCTGGCGAATCTTCAGGGCCTCGACCATCTCCAGGAACTCGACCTCACGCGGACCAGGATCACCTCGGCGGGCCTGGTGCATCTCCAGGGCCTGACCAGCTTGAAGAAGCTGTTCCTCACCGAAACGCCGGTCGATGACGCCGGCATCGGCAGCCTGAAGGGCATGAAGTCCCTCGAAGTCCTGGGCCTGTCAGGAACAAAGGTCGGCGATTCGGCGCTGGCCCAACTGGAAGCACTGCCAGGGCTGAGATCGCTCTTTTGCATCGGCACGGGCGTCACCGACGCCCGTGTGGAGAAGCTTCAGAAGGCGTTGCCCCAGTGTCGCGTCACGCATTAGGGTCGGTCGGAGCATCGACCCGGACGGTGGTCGGAGAGCGCCGGCGGACCTCCAGGGTGCCAAACGGGCCTGCGGTGGGTCAAGCCCAGTGCGCTCCATCCGTCCATTTTGGCGGACAGGGTGTAAAACCCCAACAAAAACACCCTGTCCGCCAGGGGGGAGCTTGGCGGACAGGGTCCAGGGTCCGGTGACCGCCGGGCGTAGCGCCTGGGTCCCACCCTGGGTTTTCTCGAAGAGACCCGAGCCGAACTTGCGCCTGCATGCAGCGGTGTGGCTTAACGCTGCGACAAAACGTGCTGTGCTTCCCGCAAGGCTTGCCGAGCCTTTTCCAGGTCCGTCTCCTTCACCAGGATGTAGTCCGTGTCAAAGGTAGAGACGGCGAACGCGCTCACGCCAGCCGTTGCCAAGGGCTGTACCAATGATGCCAGCACACCCACCATCGAAAACGACATAGTCCCCGCGACGCGCAAGCACCGCCACGACCGCTCGCACGTCACGCCCTCGGGAACCAGCGACTCCTCGCAGACGATGGATAGCTCGTCCGGCGTGCGCGTGATCGAAAACACCGCTCCCTCAGTCATCCAGCCGAGAATCGCCGTATCGGCGTTCAGCTTGCACACCGCGAAGGTTTCGGGCAGCAAGACCAGGTTGAGGGAATGGTACAGCACGGGTGAACCTCAACTCGGGCCGGCGGCTCTGCACTGCATGGAACTGGTAATCATCCAATGTGGCATGAGCAACGACAGCTCTCAAGCAGCAGACGGCGCGGAATCCAAAAGTCACGGCCCGGCGACGGCGCCTCAAGGTGGACCGCGACTTGCCGATGAAAGTGGAGTATGGCCGATTCGTTCAGCAAATCGTGACGGGAGCCACCGATGTCGGCTCGGCAGGACAATCCGAAACCAACAGAACATGAGGATCGGCTGCCGACCTTCATCATTTCCGTGGGCACGCAGGTGGTGCTCAAGTCGGCCAAGCGCGTGCCGGGCACCGACCTCGTCAAGCCGGTCGGCAGTGTGGCCGAGGTGCTCGAAGCTCCGGCCAGCAACAACCGGCCCTACCTGATTCGCTTCGTGGACGGCGTCAGCATGCGAGTCAAGTTCGCCGAACTGGTCATCCGCAAGCGCGAACTGGATGAGGAGCTGGCCACGCCGGGGCCGGACCTGCGGCAGTATGTCATTCTGCGCGTGGCGGTCGGCTCCCAGGCGTTCGGACTCGCGACTGCGGACTCGGACGAGGACCGTCGTGGCGTCTTCCTACCGCCTGCCGAGCTGACCTGGTCACTGTTCAAGCCGCCCGAGCAGGTCGAGTATGCTTCCGACGGCATCGAGGAGGTGGATTGGGAGCTGGAGAAGTTCCTGCGGCTGGCGCTCCAGGCCAATCCGAACCTGTTGGAAACGCTCTGGTCGCCCCAGGTGCTGCACATCACCGAGCTGGGCCAGGAGCTGCGCGACCTGCGGGCTGCGTTCCTGTCGCGGCACCTGTACAAGACGTACTCGGGCTACGTGCTGTCGCAGTTCCGGCTGATGCGCCGCAACGTCGAGAAGACGGGCCAGTACAAGGCCAAGCACGCCATGCACCTGATTCGGTTGCTCTACAGCGGTATCCACGCCTTGCGGACGGGCGAAATCCTGGTCGATGTCGGCGAGCAGCGCGACGAGTTGCTAGGCATCAAGGCCGGCAGGTTTTCTTTCGAGGAAGTGCGAACCCGGGCGCTGGAACTGGATCAAGTATTCCAGCAGGCGTTCGCGGGAACGAAGCTGCCGGAGCGGCCCGACTACGAGCGGGTCAACCGCTTCTTGATTGCTGCTCGCCGGAGGATGGTGGATGACGCTGGAACTGGACAAGCTCGCTGACCTGGCCCGCGCCCCTGTGCCCGGCCTTCGGTTCATCACCGTCAGCGGCGCGCACCTGTATGGCTTTCCCTCCGAGGATAGCGACATCGATTTGCGCGGCTGCTATCAGCTGCCGCTGGAGGACCTGATCGGCCTGCGCCGCCCCGTTGAAACCCGCGACCTGAAGCTCGACCTGGCGGGCCGCGAGGTCGAGTTGGTCGCGCACGAGGTCGGCAAGTACCTGCGGTTGCTGTGCAAGCACAACGGCTACGTCCTGGAGCAAGTCTTTTCCCCGCTGGTGGTGCTGGGCCAGGAATTCCTGGACCGGCTGCGTCCCCTCGCCCATCGTTGCGTGACGAGGGGCTGCTACCGGCACTATCGAGGCTTCTTGCAATCGCAGCTCCAGCTGCTGGAAAAGGAAGAGGTCAAGAAGGCCAAGACGCTGCTGTACGCCTACCGGGTTGTGCTGACCGGCATCCACTTGCTCCGCACCGGCGAGGTGCAGTCGAACATCGTCGAACTGAACCGCGCATTCAAGCTGCCGTTCATCGATGACCTGATCGCGAAGAAGCAGGCCAGGGAGCACGGCGGCCTGAGTGGGCTGGATTTCGCCTGGCACCGGGCCGAGCTAGATCGCTGGGAACAGCGGCTGGGCGAAGCCTTCGAGCAGAGCCAGCTGCCCGAAGAGCCGCCCCGAGACGAGGTCCACGAGTTTCTGGTGCGGTTGCGACTGCCGGACGGCGTGCCCGTACGGAATTGACGCTGTGACTCACCAGTGAACGGTATCAAGCGCCGGATGCTCGCTGGCCACAACCGGGCTGGCACATCCGGCGCTGTTCAAAACCCTCAAGCAGACCCGCGTGTACATTGAGAACCGCCGCGCACCATGTTACGCTTGAACTGGCAGATCGAGGGGCCGGTGCTATCGGCCCTTTCCATTTCTCCGCTGCGGAGCGCTCTCATGTCGCCCCGGTTTCACTTGCGGGACTTGCTGGTAGGGGCCGCACTAACCTTACTAGTCGTCTGTCTGATGGTGTTCGGCATGCGCCGCGCGCGCGAAAATATCAGTCGCGCGGCATGTGAGAACAATCTGCGACAGATCGGCGCGGTGTTCCAAACCTACCACAATTCCGTCGGCTACTACCCGAATGAATCACCGTGCAAGCAGAACGGAAGCAGCGGCAGCTTCTACTATGACACTGCCTGCTTCATACAGATTTGCGATCGCGATGCTGCGGCTGCCAGTCGCGAAGAGCAGGCGATACGAGAGTATCTGTGCCCGGCCCGTCGCGGCAGGGAAGTTGGCCCAAAAGCCGACTACGGCTACGGGGCAGTTTCGGAGTTCGGCGACTCGGTGCTGGGGGCCGCGCGGCCAATCACGCGCGGCATGGTCAATCGCGCTGACGGTGATGCGTTCACCTTGATGCTCTCCCACAAAGGCGTCCGCCCATCCCAGTACGACGGCTCCGGACCGAACGACTATGATTACTACGTCAAGACGACGCCCAATAGCCGCGATCCGCTCTCCCTGCACCGCGACTCCGACAGCCTCGACATGTGGCAACTGATCGGTTCGCCGCATGCCGACGGCGCGCCGTCGCTGTTCGTGGATGGTCATGTCGCAGTGCTGCCCTACGTCGGTAGCGACGTGCTGGTCAACGGCGTGCCGTTGATGGCGGCCCGCTGGGCTTACAACGACGGTAACCGGTAGCGCGAAGATCGACTGACGGGTTGCGCCGCCGATTGCGGATGCTTCAGTACGGGGGTATGATCGACTCCTTCACCGTACTTCATCCGCTGGCAACCCAGGATCGACCATGAACTCGCCCTCTTCATTTCCCCATCAACCACGGCGTCCCGAACGGCCGCTGACCGTGATCGCGGTCGATCAACCGGCGATCCGGCAGAGCCGCAAGCGACTCTGGCTGCTGCTCGGCGGCGGCATTTTCGTGCTGGCTTGCCTGTTCCTGGCCGCCGTGGGCGTCGTGGGCTGGGCAATGAGTACGGTTATTCGCCAGGCCCGCGCCGAGAAGATGTCCTGGGACCACAACGAGCAGGGCAATCGCTATTCCCGCCAGGGCCGCGAAGACCTGGCCATCGCCGAGTACGACGAGGCCATCCGTTTGCGGCCCGACGATCCGGCCCCCTGGTGCAACCGGGGCGATTCCTGGCTGAACAGGAAGGATTACGCGAAGGCGCTGGCCGACGCCAACCAGTCGCTGGCCCTGGCACCCAACTACGCCGATGCGCACAACCTGCGTGGCCTGATCTACTACCGCCAGGATCAAGATGCCGCCTCGATTCCCTGCTTCGACCGCGCCATCCAGCTCGAACGCAAGTCGGCATATTACCACAACCGGGCCAACTCGTACCTGGCGCTGAAAGACCACGACAAGGCGCTGCGCGATTACACCGAGGCCATTCGCCTCGACGGTGACTCGCCCGATAGCTTTTACGGCCGGGCGCTGGTCTACCACAATCTGGAGAAGTGGCCCGACGCCCTGAGCGATTACCACCGGACCATCGAGTTGAAGCCCGACTACGCGGAGGCTCATCGGGGCATTGGCTCGGTTTACCTGCGCGAGAAAAACTTCGTGGCCGCCGGCCCACCGCTGGACAAGGCGCTGGAATTGAAGCCCGACTACGCCGCAGCGCTCAACGATCGCGGCCTGGTGATTCAGGAACTGGGCAACCCGCGTCAGGCCCTGACCTACTTCGACAAAGCCATCCAGCTCGAACCGAAGCAAGCGGTGTACCGGGTGAATCGCGGGCACGCCTACTACGATCTGAACGATTACCAAAAAGCCATCGCGGACTATGACGCGGGCCTGCGCCTCGATCCGCAGGACGCCACGGCCTTCGCGTCGCGCGGCAACGCCCATTCGGCGCTGAGTGACTTCGACGCCGCCGTCCAGGACCACGACGCAGCGGTGCGCTTGAAGCCCGGCGACGCCAGCTTCTTGCAGCATCGCGGCCATGTCCTGGTGCGGGCCAAGCAGTACGCCCGCGCCGCGGCAGATTATCTCGAATGCGTGCGCCTCGACCCGAAGCACGCGGACTACCAGACCGATGCGGCCTGGCTACTGGCCACCTGTCCGGACGACAAGGTCCGGAACGGCCAGCGGGCGCTGGAACTGGCTCAGCGGGCCAAGGGCAAGAGCGACAACCCTTCCGCGAGCACTGCCGAGGTGCTGGCCGCCGCCTACGCGGAAACCGGCGATTTCAAGGCCGCGGTTCGCTGGCAGCAGCACGCCTTGCAGTCGGCCCTCCAATACAGCAAGGAAGACCTACAAAAAGCCCGCGAGCGGCTCAAGCTTTACGAGAAGGG
>JAEUIF010000547.1 GCA_016795185.1 Planctomycetia bacterium
CTTCGGGGCTCAGTCCATTGATGGTCTGCTGCAAATGTTCTCGCCATCCTGACGCGCTGCTCACTTACTCAACGACACGCTCACGATCTCGCGGTCGTTGCGGGCGTACATGTTCTTGTGCGCGAACGCGGGGTGCGACCAGTTTACCAGGCGGCCCGCCATGCGGTTGTCCGGCTCCAGGATGTGCGCCCGGCTGAGTTCCTCGTAACCCTGGGGGCTTAGCTTGGCGATGATGAGGTCGCCCTTCTCGTTGAAGATGAAGAACTTGCCCTCGTGCTCGATCAGGAAGGCGTTGCCCCAGCGCTCCGTCGGCATCTTCTGCGACCCGGTGGCGCGCAGGTCCATCCAGACGCGCTCGCCGGTGTCGAGCTTCAGGCAACGCAGCTCGCCGTAACTGCAAATGCCGTAGATGTGCCCGTCGCGGATGAACGGTGTCGGCATGATGGCGTGCAGGTTGTCGGTCTTGGTGGGCGTTTCGCCCTTGCCGCCCTTGGCCCACTTGCTCTCCCAGACGACCTTCGGCGCGTCGCCCTTCAACTCCAGCAACTTTGAACCGTTGTAGAAAGACGAGAGCAGCAGGCGGTCGCCGTCCAGGCGCGGCGTCGGGACCGTCAGCGCGGCCTGCACGTTCCAGGGGTGCGTCCAGAGCGTCTTGCCGGTTTCGGGATCGAGCGCCGCCACGGCTTCCGGATGCCAGATAATGAGCTGTCGCTTGCCGCCGATGGTCAGGATCGTCGGCGGGCAGTAGCCGGGTTCCTTGGCGTTGAGCGCCTTCCAGAGTTCCTTGCCGGTGTCCTTGTGGTAGGCGACCACCAGGGCGTTCGGCCCACCCACCAGGCAGATCAGCTGGTCGCCGTCGAGCAGCGGATGGCCGGCGAAGCCCCAGAGCGGCATGACGGCTTCATGCTCCTTCGGAAAGTTCTTCGACCAGAGGACCTTGCCCGTGGCGGCGTCGAGGCAGAACAGGTCGCCGACCGCACCCAGGGTATAAACCTTGCCGTCCTTCACGACCGGCGTGCAGCGCGGCCCGGACGGATAGCTGATCTCATAGGTGGCGGGGTACTCGTGCTTCCAGAGGATTTTGCCGGATGCTTCATCCAGGCAGAGGATGCGCTCCTTGCCGTTGACCACGTTCTTGGCGAAGCCGCTCTGCGGATTCTTGGCGCCTTCGTCGAGGATGCGGTCGGTGATGAAGACCTTGTCGCCGACCACGGCCGGCCCGGCGTAGCCCGCGCCGATGGGCGTCTTCCAGCGCACTTTCGGGCCGCCTTCGGGGAATTTTTCCAGGATGCCCGTTTCCCGCCAGACGCCGTCGCGCTGCGGGCCGAGCCACTGCGGCCATTCATCGGCCTGGGCGGTGGACAGCACGATGAGGAGCAACAGAAAGGCGAACGGCTTGCAGCCGCGCAGGACTTGCGTGCGAAGCATCGAATAGACCTCCTGGAAGACGGCGGCAGTCACCGAACCCGACGAGCGGGGAGCGCCAGTGACCGGAGTGAACTCGCATTCACGATAGTCGATTATACGTACTCGGCGGGAGAGGCGGCTCGGCGTTCGTAGTTCCGCCTTCAGGCGGGCGAGCCGCTCGCCCGCCTGAAGGCGGAACTACGAACTTGCAATACGGATCGGGCTTTCAGATCGCCGGCAGGACTTCCGGATCGAAGAAGCGGTCGAGCCGGCCGCCGGTGTACTCGTACAACCAGCCGAAGCGGTTGTCCGGCGACAGTTCGATCCGGTGCGAGACCCGGCCGCTCATCACCAGGCCCGCCAGCGCCTGAATGTCGAAGCGCTTCCCGTCCAGGATATAGACGCGGAGCAGGTTCGAGCCATTCTGGAATTCCAGGAAGGGCACGCGCTGGCCCTGCAACTCGCAGATGCCGTGATAGGTCAGGAGGTTGTAATTGAAGCGCGGCGGCGCCTCGACGGCCAGCCCGCCGAGCAGGGCGACTTGCAACCGATCGTGGGGGAACTGCTCGACGACGGCATGGGCCGAGACGGGCTGATTGTTGGCCCGCTCGTGCAGGGCCGCCAGGTCGAGTTGTGTCAGCGGCAGGTTGAACCAGTACCAACCGAAGGCCAGCAGCACAACGGCGGCGGCCAGGCCGGACCAGACGGCCTTGCGGCGATACCAGCGCGGCACGGTGGGCGGCGCGGCGACTTTTTCCAGGAGGCGCTCGCGCAGGCCGGCGGGCAAGGGCACGTCGCGCATGGCGCGGGCGAGGGGTTCGTCGAGCCGGCGTTCGAGGCGCTGCACGGCGGCGCAGTCGGGGCAGTCAGCGAGATGGCGGTGCAGGGCATCCGCCTCGGGCGCGGCCAGTTCGGGGACGCGCGGCCGGGCGAAGTCGAGCAGCAGGCGGGCGGTTCTACAATCCATCGGTCGCCCTCCGTGGCCCATCCGCCAGGGCGGGAGCGGCTGGCAGCAGCCGGCTCCGCAGGTACGCCTTGGCGCGGGCCAGGCGGGACATCACGGTACCGATCGGCAGGTCCATCTGCTCGGCGATGTCCCGGTAACTGAAGTCTTCAAAATAATACAGGATCACCGGCGTGCGGAAAACCTCATCCAGCTCGGCGAGCGCCTGCTGTAGCCGTTCCGGCTCGACCTCGGGCAGCGGGTCGGCCGGGGCTTCCGGCAGGTCGCCGACCTGGTCCAGCGACACGCAACGCTGCTGCTGCCGGGAACGCACCCGGTGCAGGTACGCATTACGTAGGATGCTGTACAGCCAGGGTTTGACGCGCTCCGCTTGCCGCAGCTGGCCGAGCTGGGACTGGGCCTTGCAGAAAGTGTCTTGCGTCAGGTCCTCCGCATCGGCGGCGGAGCCGGTCAGGCGATAGGCGTAGCGGTAGAGGTTGGGGTAATGTTCCTCGACCAGTTCCTGTATGCGCCATTGACTGCCGGGCAACCCCATGACGGCATCCCTCACATCCATGAACCCGCTGCGGGCGATTTATTCCCACATTCTTGTTCGGAATCCGCGTGGCCGCGTTTAGTACCCTGTCCCAGGGTAGATATAATCGCCCTGGGGATTTTGACCATCCTGGGGTGTAACGGCGTTCAGCTACTCCCGGCTGGCTCTGAGCGGTGAACGGATGAACGACGAAGAAGCCCGCCAGTGGAATTTTCAACTCAACATCGTGGGCCTGACGCTGCTGCTCTTCGCCGCAGGCTACATCGGCCAGCACCTGGCGTTGTTGATGCCGGTCTCCGGGTGGGGCCAGGTGGCGGCCCACTACCTCGGTGAGCTGGTGCTCACCATCGTGGCCGCCATCACCGCGTTGTCGCGGGCTTACGGGTCGCACAGCCAGCAGCGGCACCGCATCGCCTGGCTGGAGCGCTCGGCCGTCTGGCTGTACATCGGCGTGGGCGCGGTGCTGCTCAACCAGGGACTGCTGACGGCAGCGCTGCTCCTGAACCGGCTGAAGTAGCAACTTCGGGATGGGCACTCATTGACCACCCTCCGTGCCAAGAAATTTTCGCCAGGCACGAAAGAGTGAAAACCCCAATGTTTTGCCACTGCGCGCCAAATGCTTCTTGGCACGGAGTGGCAAAAACCCCAATGTTTTGCCACTCCGTGCCAAAATGCTGTTTTCTCCCGACTGCTCTTGCTCCATCGCAGCCGCGTTTGGCAGACTTGAGGGTGCCACGGCTGGTAGCACCAGAAGCGGTTGACGTTTACCGTCGTTTCTGAAGTAGCCGCCGGTCGATTGCCCAGGGCCAAGTCATGAACCTCACCATCTTCGCCGCCAATATCCTCGACGTTCCCGCCGACGTGCTGGTCTCGACCGCCAACCCCTGGCTGCAAATGACCGGCGGGGTGAACCTGGCGATCATTTTGCGCCCCCAGGGCGAGCAGATATACGACGAACTTCAGCAACATTTGCGCGGCACGGGGCTTCCGTACGTTGCGCCCGGCACGGTCGTCCAGACGGGGCCAGGTTCGCTGCCAGTCAAGCACATCTTGCACGCGGTCTCGATCGACCCTTCCTACGATTCATCCGTCGAACTGGTGGTGGAGACCATTACCCGGGCGCTGACACTGGCCCGCGAACTCGGAGCGAGAAGTGTCAACCTGCCGGCACTGGCGACCGGCTTCGGACCGCTGTTGCTGGAGGAATTCGCCGCAGCGCTCGACCGCGCCCTGCAAACCGACTGGTCGCCGCTGGAAACCCTGAACGTCGTCCTGAAAACCGAGGAGGACGCCGAGAAGGTCCGCGCGGTACTGAAGGCCGCCGGACAGAACGTGTAGAGGCCATCTACCAAGTCGCTACAATGGTTGAGGCATTGCCGTCATCCACCGAACAAGGAGCAACGGCCGTGAACCAACCACTTTCCGACCCTCCTCCGCCACCGTCTGCCCGCACCTGGACCGTGCATCGCCAGGACGACAACGGCAACCGCTTCGTCGTGCAAACGGGCTTGCCCCGGGCTGACGCGGAGCACCTGGTTGCCGTCTTCGAGGCACGCGGCCACAAGCAACTCTACTGGGCCGAACCCGACTCCGGCCGCTAGCCCGGCTTGGAGCCTGCTGGTAAACTGCGGACCGGTCATCCATTGCCAACCTCGATCCTGGGAGTGAAGCCATGTTGCCCCGTCCCCGTCGGCGTTGCGGGTTCAATCGCGTGGAAGCCATCACCTGCCTGGCGATGAGCTGCATCGCGCTGTGCATCATCGGTTGCGGGCTGAGTTCGAGCCGGGAAGCGGCCAATCGCATCTCCTGCACCAACAATCTGCGCATGCTCGGCATTGCATTGCACACCTATCACGACGCGCAGAACCGTTTTCCCACGGAAGCGGGAGCTAACCCCAGCTTCTACAAGCCGCTGCTGCCCTACCTCGAACAGGCCAACGCCCCGGACAACGCGCCGATCAAGGAGTTTCTGTGTCCGACCCGGCGCAATCCGGCGATGGCCCCCGGCAAGCGCGACTACGGCTACGCCGCTTCCAACGGCGCGGGCACCGCGGGCACATCCGTCCTTGACTCTCCGGATGGCGTGACGCTCAATAGCATCACCAGCATGAACGGCACGCCGCAGACCCTGCTGCTGTCGCACCTCTGGCTCGACCCGCAGAACTATGCGGGTGGCGACCCGACTGACCTGGGCTGGGCGACGAAGAACAACAGCCGGTCGTTCAACAACGTCGCCAAGCCCGATGGGGACGCCACCGGCAGCCCTCAGTACCTCGGCGGACCGCACCCGAACATCACACCCTCGCTGTTCGCCGATGCGCACGTCGCCAACATGCCCTATGGCTTCGCCCAGTGGGCGCAGGCGTGGGCCTGGACCAATACCAAGCCGATCCAGGGATTGCCCTGAGCGATGCGTCTGCTCGTCACCGGCGCCAGCGGCCAGCTGGGCGCTTATCTGTTACGCGAACTGGACCGCACGGACTGGCAGGTCACGGCCTGGAGCGGCAAGCACGGCAGCGCGCCGTCGCAGCCCGTGAACCTGACCGACCGCGACGCCGTAACGACGGCGTTTCGCGCGGCGCGGCCGGAAGTCGTGCTGCACGCCGCCGCGCTGAGCAGCGTGGCGGAGTGCCAGCGCGACCCGGAACGCGCCGAGCGCGTCAACGTCGCGGGCACGCGCTGCCTCGCCGAACTGGCGGCGGCGACACAGGCCCGCCTGCTGCTCGTTTCCACGGACCTGGTTTTCGACGGCCGGAAGGGCAACTACACGGAAGCGGATGCCCCCGCGCCGCTTTCGGTCTATGGCCGCACCAAGCAAGCGGCGGAACAAGCCGTGCTGGCGACGCCGGGAAGTCTGGTCGCGCGGCTGAGCCTGCTGTTCGGCCCTTCGTTGATCGGTCGGGCGGGGTTCTTCGACCAGCAGGTGCAAGCCCTGCGCGCCGGCCAACCGCTGACACTGTTCGACGATGAACGGCGGACGCCGCTCGACTATCCCACCGCGGCCCGCGCCCTGATGGCACTGGCCGCCGCATCCTGCACGGGTTTGCTGCACGTCGGCGGCGGCGAGCGCCTCAGCCGGGTCGAGATGGGCCGCCGAGTGGCGCGGACGCTGTCCGTCGATCCGGGCTGCATCGTGGCGCAATCGCGCCTGGCAGCGCCGGCCCCCGAGCCGCGTCCCGCCGATACCTCGCTCGATACGAGCCGCTTCCGGTCGCTGTTTCCCGAACTGCGAATGCCGTCGTTCGACGAAGCGCTGCGGCAGTTGCTGGGTGCGTGAACCTCGTGCGGCGCGCTCATGCATCCGCACGCGGTCCACTATCGCGTTCCAGGCGAGCGGCGGGCGTGAGCCCGCTGTTG
>JAEUIF010000560.1 GCA_016795185.1 Planctomycetia bacterium
CGCCGAGGAGCTGCGCGAGTGTCACGGCCTGGTCTGGATCGACCTGGAAGACCCCGACCCCGAGGAGGAGCTACTCGTCTACCAGAGGTTCTATCCCATCCATCCGCTGTCGATCGAGGACATCGTCAAGCCGCGGGCCGACCCGGATTCGCCGCCGCATTTCCCCAAGGCCGAGGAGTTTCGCGATTACCTGTTCGTGATCGCCAACCCGCTGGCGCCGAAGTTCCTGGAGCGCCTGCAAGGCAAGGGGGCGCTGGATCAGGGCACCTGCATCGACCGCGTGGCGACGCAGCTCAGCACCGTGCTGACCGAACGGCTGCTCATCACGCACCATTACGAGTTGCTCCAGCCCATCGAGCTGCTGCGGACCTTCCTGCTCAAGCACACCAGCCATTCCGACCGCGGCCCGGACTACCTGTTTCACCTCGTCCTGGACAACATGGTGGACCAGTACATCCCGTTCCTGGACTATATCGACGAGGAACTGGACAAGCTGGAAGTGGACGTCTTCGCGCGGCCGTCCAAGGAGTTGCTCAGCCGCTTGCTGGAACTGAAGCGCCGCATCATCGGCCTGCGCAAGACGCTGGTCTACGAGCGGGAAGTGCTGGCCCGGCTGGCGCGCGGCGAGTTCGAGTTGATCGAGGCCCGCGAAATGGTCTACTATCGCAACGTCTACGACCACTTGGTGCGCTTCACGGAACTGACCGAGGGCTCGCGCGACATGGCCGCCGACCTGATGCAATCGCACCTGGCGTCGATGTCCAACCGCCTCAACGAGATCATGAAGGTGCTGACCATGATCTCAACCGTGGTGCTGCCGATGACCCTGATCTCGGGCATCTACGGCATGAACTTCGAGAACAATGTCTGGCCGGACTTCAAGGAATCGCGCTGGGGCTTCCCCGGCACGCTGCTCATCATGGCGCTGACCGGCCTGATCGCGTACACCTGGTTCCGCTGGCGGAAGTGGCTGTAGGGTCCGCTGTGCGGACCACGAACTGTCAGGACGTCTGTGGTTCATGGTCCGCACAGCGGACCCTACGGGAAGCGCGGGTCCGAGGAAAAAGGAATTCCGTGGCATGAGCGAATCGACGACCACCGGCATGTCGCTGCATACCAAAATCCTGCTCGGCCTGGTGCTGGGCGCGCTGAGCGGCGTGGCCGTCAACGTCCTGGCCCGCGACGCGAACGGCAAGCCGCTGCCCGAACTGGACTGGGTGCTGACCAACGTGTCCGGACCCGTGGGCCAGATCTATCTGCGCATGCTGCTGATGACCGTGGTGCCGCTGGTGTTCGCCTCGCTGGCGGTGGGCGTGGCCAAGTTGGGCGACTTCGGCAACCTGGGGCGCATCGGCGCCCGCACCATGCTTTACTTTGTCGGCAGCATGGCTATCGCGGTCGCCATCGGCCTGACCCTGGTCAACGTGGTGCAGCCGGGCGTCGGCCTGCCGGAAGCCACCCGCACCGAACTGATGCGAACGTTCGGCGGCGAGGCAGAGGCCAAGAAAGAGACCGCCGACAAGCACAAGTTCGGCGTCGAGACCTTCGTCAAGATCGTGCCGCGCAACCCCATCGAGTCGATGGCGCAAATGCCGCCGGATATGCTCGGCGTGATCTTCTTCGCCCTGCTGGTCGGGGTGGGCATCACGCAGCTGCGGGCCGAGCGCGGCCAGCTGCTGCTGCAAGTGCTGGAAGGCGTCGGCGACCTGATGGTCTTCATCATCGGGCTGGCGATGAAGCTGGCGCCCTACGGCGTCTTCGCGCTGATCTTCACGGTGACGGCCCGCTTCGGCTTCGACATCCTGTTGCAACTGGGCAAGTACGTCTTCGTGGTGCTGCTCGGGCTGGGATTGCACATGTTCGGCGGCCTGTCGCTCTTGGTCTGGTCGCTCTCGAAGCTGAACCCCCTGGTCTTCTTCGGCAAGGTGCGGGCGGTCATCATCACCGCGTTCTCGACCAGCTCCAGCAGCGCCACGCTGCCGACCTCGATCAAGATTTCCGAGGAGGAACTGGGCGTGCCGGCGCCCATCGCCGGCTTCGTGCTGCCCCTGGGCGCGACCATGAACATGAACGGCACCGCGCTGTTCGAGGGCGTGACCGTGGTGTTTCTCGCCCAGGTGTTTGGCGTCCAGCTGGGGCTAGCGGAGCAGGCCATTGTCATCATGCTGTCGGTGCTGACCGCCGTCGGCGCGGCGGGCGTGCCGGGAGGTTCGATCCCGCTGCTGGTCATGGTGCTGACGGCCGTGGACGTGCCGGCGGGCAGCATCGCCATCATCATCGGCGTGGACCGGCTGCTCGACATGTGCCGGACCACGCTGAACGTGGTCGGCGACATCACCTGCGCGACCTACATCGCGCGCTCGGAAGGGTACGACCTGCTGCAACCGAAGGCGGCGCTGGCGGCCGCTGATCCGTTGCCGCGTGAAGCGGCGGCCGTGTCACCCGAGGGGACTGTCGCGGAGGAACGGGCGGCCGACTGAGCGACTGCTTTACAGAGGCGGTCGGGCCGTTTATGCTGGCGGGCGTGCGACCATCTCCGCCGGAAAGGGCCGTCCATGAGCCAGCCAAATCAGCAGATGTTCAACTTTTGCCCGCACTGCGGCAAGGGCATCAACCAGCAACAGGTTCCGGGCCAGCAGGTCTTTTGCCGCTCGTGCGGCAAGGACATCGGCAAGGCCAGCGTGGTCAGCGCCGCCATCCAGGCGACGCCCATCGTCTCGCGCGGCAAGGTGATCGACAAGAGCGAGGAACCGATCGCGCAGGGCAAGGCGGCGCGCTGCCGGTTCTGCGGCCAGGTAGTCGAGACGCGCGGCCAGGGCGAAGCGAAGACCTTCGTGCCGCACTACAACATCAAGGACGGAAAGAAGAAAATCTGCATTTCCAGCGGCCGGCGCGTGGCGGATTGACCCGAAGATCGGTCAGGAATCGCCGATTATCAACTTCCGTATTCGCTGGGTGCTGGCTGCCATGCCCACGGCTTTGCGTGGGCATGAGAC
>JAEUIF010000566.1 GCA_016795185.1 Planctomycetia bacterium
GGCGAGTTCGAGCACCAGGTTCGTGCCGCCCGGACACTGCGGTTCGTTTTCCCGGCCGTGATCGTGCTGATCTTCATCATCCTGTACCTGACTTACAAGGACCTGGCTGACGCGGCCCTGATGATGCTGGCCGTCCCGGAGGCGCTGGCGGGCGGCATCTTCTTCCTCTGGCTATCCCCCAAGATCATGAACGGCTGGGACGCTCCACCGTGGGATTTCAGCGTGGCGGTCTGGGTCGGCTTCATCGCCTGCTTCGGCATGGCCACCGAGACCGGTATCATCATGCTGGTCTATCTGCGCGAGGCCATCGAGAAACGCGGCGGCCTGGAGAACATCAAGTCGCTCGAAGAGCTGCGCCAGGCCGTCATTGAAGGCGCGGTCCACCGGCTGCGCCCGAAGCTGCTCACCGAGGGTGTCGCCATCATCGCCATCTTCCCGATGGTCTTCGCAACAGGAGTCGGCGGAGAGATCCTGGCGCCGATGGCTCTGCCGGTGCTGGGCGGCTTGCTCATCGCCGATGAGGTCGTGGACATCTTCCTGCCGGTGCGATTCTACTGGGTCCGCCGCGGCCGCTGGCTGAAGCTTCAGAATGAACGCCAAGCGGTAATGGGGCGCCTGGAACGGGAAGCTGCCGTTAGCGAGGCTGCTCGACCTGATGGACAGCAATCCCTAGCGTCTTCGGTCCCGAATGTGTGACAGCCTGTTCGTTGCTGTGGGCCAACAAGCATTCAAAGGTGTATTCGATGGAGCAACGATACAGCATCAGTCAACTGGCCCGCGCGGCAGGCGTTCCCACTTCCACCGTGCGCTACTATGAGCGATGCCGGCTTCTTCGCCCCGACGCGCGGACCGTGGCCAATTACCGTGTCTATGGTCCGGCAGCGCTTGACCGACTGTGCTTCATCCGGGCGGCCCAGGCCAATGGATTCACTCTGGAAGACATTGCCGTTCTGCTCGATCTCCGCGATGGCAAGAATGCTCCCCGCAAGGAAGTCCAGCGACTCATCAAGGATCGGCTTGGCGACCTAGAGAAACGGCTGGAGGAACTACAGCAGGTCAAGACCGTCCTCAACACGTTGCTGACCACTTGCCAGCAAGGCCGGCAAAACGAACGGTGCCCCGTCATCGAGAATATCGGCAAGAAGTCTTCCAAGGGCCCGGCGAAATCAGCCTGCTGCCCGGCCGGCAAAACCTGAGCGTTTCCTCTTGACCTTGCACCTGAGTGCAAGGCTTAGAATGCCTGGCAGACGGTCAAGGTCATGGGCCTGGAAGCGTTCCGGCTACCTTGACCGGGAAAACGCGAGGAGGATGAGCCATGCGACGACGAGCTTTCTTGTGGACCGCCTTGGCGGCAGTGGCTCTGGTGGGCGGAGCTTCTGCCTACCGGCTGACCACCGCCAGTGGGGGCACGGCGGGCGGGCCGATTGATCCGAATCGGCCGGACTGTCCAGGGCTGATCGAATGCCCTTTGACGGGTGAGCCGGTCTGTGCCGATCGGTGCCCTCTTGGAAGCGGCTCAGCCAAATCGAACCAGGAGCCGACCTGCTGCCGGAAAGCCCAGGAGTAGAGCAGTTTTTTCCGACCACGCCGCCGTGTTCCTGATTGGGCGACAGGAGCGGCGGTAGTGGCCGGTGTCATTTCGAGGTTTCGGTCTGAAAGTCATGAAACCCCTGTGGTCATCCTTCCTGATCATGATCTTGGCATCGTTCGGCCTGAACTGGGTCTGGGAAATGGTATAGATGCCTGCGTACCGGGAGATGGCCGGCAGACCGTGGTCCGACACTCTGGAGCTCTGCACGATTGCAACCCTGGGCGATGTGCTGTTCACGGTGCTCATCTATGGGGTAGGAGCACTGGCTGCTGGGGATGTTCGATGGGGCATATCGGGAAAATGGAACGTCTACGCTACCGCAGCCTTGCTTGGCGCAGCTGTCGCGTCAGTTGTCGAGTGGCGGGCCCTGAACGAAGCTGATACGTGCCGCAAGCTAGTTCGGTCCAGACTGGATGCGGCGGGCTGGGATTCTCCTCCCCGCACGTAAAGGGAGCAAACTCCTTCACGGACGGATCATCCCGGCCGGCACTTACAAGCTTAGGGACACCCGTAAGGGGCAGCTGGCAGGAGCCGATCCATCTCGCTTGCTCCCACTTCAGCATTCTTGCTCAATACCTCTCCTTGCATGTAAGCCGGTTATCGGCTTTAATGAACGGTGGCTTCTATCAGTAACTAAGCCGAGGTCGCTATCATGCTGCTCGGTGAACTCTGCCGCCGGTTGGGCGTTCCGTATCGGCAGGCTCGCTATGTCCTGGAGGAGGACATCCTGCCACCAGGTGTGGACCCGGCGCCGGATCGTGGCAACCATCGGCAGCTGAGTTCTGAGCAGGCGTTCTGGCTGGGAATCGTGCTGAAGCTGAAGGAAGCGGGGATGAAGACCCCGCTCGCCGCCACGATGGCCAGCTTGACGGCTGGCATCTTCGCTAGGGTGGATCTTCGCAAGTACGATCCGGAGTTCGAGCCGTTCCGCGGCCGGCTCCACGCCCGGCTCAACTGGTACGCCGAGTTGGGCGATCTGCGGTTCATCCGCCTTCGGGCCGAGCGCGAGAAGCCGAGGGAAGCCCTGCTCGATGGCACCTGGTTCCCCATTGATGGCAAGAAAGCCAAGGAGCAGCCGAGTCCGGTGGTGCGCATTCAGGTCGATCTCTCCCAGATCGGCCGACTCCTAAGTTGAGGACGGGACGCCGCTACTCCTAGCAGCGTTTTTTCAGCGGTCTCTAAGCCGACATACGGCTTAAAGCGAGTAGGTGCCAGTGGAGCGACCTAAAATTCCGGGCGTTTTGCGTCAGCAGGGTCGCCAGTACCAGCAAAGGAATGCAAGATCGCTTGTCGACGGATCGCTAAATAAGGCAGAGATTTGCGTCAGAATTAACTGGAGACAGTCTAGCCTTCAATGAACATGAGAAAGGAGATCAAGCCATGGTACAAATGAAGCATTCTGTGAACATGAGACCGCCGCGCGGGCCGTTTACTTCCATTGTCGGCATGGAGAGCCAGGAGGACTTCCGGCTCCTCTTCCGCCTGGCCAAGATCCTACACCGCACGGATCGCAGCCTGCCGGACCTCCAGAAACACGCCAAGGCTGGCGAGGTCATGTGCCTTCCGTTTGGACTGCACGCGCGCGGCTTCGTCGAGCTGTTCCTGAATTTCGACATGCCGCAAATGTACTTCTTCACCCGCGGCACCGGGCCGCTGCCGGAAGAGCGGCGTGAACTGATCCGGCGGATTCGACAAGACGTGGACTGCAGCGCTGTCATCCTCCGCAAACGCGCCATGACGAATTACTTGCATCCCGACGCCATCTACGAGGAGTATCGTGCCCCGGTGGCGGTGGCCGACGACACCGACGTGCCGGTCGAGGTGGCGCAGCATGTGCTCAAGCGCTTGAAGTTTCCTGCCTGGGACCAGCTTGATCCGCAACTGCGCACCGACATGGCGGCGGCCATGGCGATCGAGCTGAGCATCAAGGCCTCCCGGCGCATGACCGCCGAGCGCCTGGCCCAGCGCGATCCGAACGGCGAGGTCGCCGGCTGGTTGCGGTCGATCGGCAAGTTTCTGAACCGCTGATTGTCAACATTGCCGTTACCTGGAACCCCGGGGGAAATGCCCCTGGGGTTTTTCTTTGCCCTACCGCCGGGGTTACCCACTTGCCCCGGCCCCGGCGAGTGGGGCGGGGCCGTCTCGACGCGAGGAGGCCATGGCCAAGATAATTCTGATCGACGAGATTCACCTCTCCCTATTCGTCCCGCCCGGTTTGCGGACCGAGTCCTTTCGCGGCATTCGTCGGGCGCTCCGGAGTGCGCGCTTACAGGCAGCATTGCGGCGTGCCATCCAGGGTGTCTTCGCCCGGTACGCCGCGCTCGGCAACGTCACGTTCACCCTCACCCGCTAGCGGCCCAGCGACACCGCCATTCAGGAATCCGCCGGGAACAGCCCTGTCAGCGGGACGCGCAGCACCTTGGCGATCCGCCGCAGGTTGAGGATCGAGACATTGCGTTCGCCCCGCTCGACCGAGCCGATGTAGGTGCGGTGCAAACGGCACTTCTCGGCCAGGTCGGCCTGGGTCCACTTCCGGGCTTGCCGGTGGTCGCGGATGCGGTCGCCGACGTCACGCAGGAATTGAGCATCGTTCAGGTTCATGGCACTTGACGCCGATGATGGCCTGACGCATGATGCTTTTAAGTAGCATTATGACTTAAAGTAGCATGGCCAGTTGTGGTCCGGGCCACGGCGCCCGCTCCTAACGAAGGCCATCGAGTCTGCCATTCACGTTCTTCACCCAAGGGAGGTAGCCATGAATCGCCTGCTTGCTTGCGCTCTCGTGCTATTGCTGCTGGTGCCGGTGCTGGCCGAGGGGCCGGCCAAGAAACTGCCGGCTCCCGATGCGGCCGCCCAGGCTGCGGCCGAGAAACTCATCAAAAGCCTATTCAAGGACGACTACCTCAAGAAAAAGCCAGCCGACCAGCTCGCACTGTCGGCCAAGCTGCTCGATCAGGCCAGGGAAACCAAGGACGATCCGACCGCGCGCTTCGTGTTGTTGCGCGAGGCCCGCGACCTGGCTGTCCAGGCCGGGGATGTCGCCCAGGCGCTGCGCATCGTGGACGAACTGGGCCGCGAGTTTGACGTCAGCCAGTCAGGGCTCAAGGCAGCTGTCCTGGAAGCAGCGGCCGCCCTGCCGGCGACGCCCACACTTTCAAAGACCATCGCCGAGTCGGCCCTGGAGGTGATCGACGAGGCAGTCGCCGCGGACGAGTTCGAGGCGGCCGGCAAGTTGCTCAAGCTGGCGGACGTAGCGGCCCAGAAAGCCAAGAGCGTCCCGCTGGTCAGTTCGGTGCAGGCGCGGGCCAAGGAAGTGGACGGTGTCCGGAAGGAGTTCGAGAAGGCGAAGGCGGCGGCTGAGACGCTTGCCAAGGACCCCAAGGACGCCGACGCCAACGTGACCTACGGCAAGTTCCTTTGTCTGCGCAAGGCAGATTGGGAGAAGGGCCTGCCGCTCTTGCTGGAAGGGAGCGATGCCAAGCTGAAGGAACTGGCGGTCAAGGAACTGCGGAATCCGACCGAACCTGCCGACCAGGTTGATCTGGCGGAAGCGTGGATCGATTATGCCGCCAAACAAGTGGGCCCTGAAAAGACCGCCTTGCAGATGCGGGCTTACCACTGGCTGCGCCAGGCACGCCCGAAAGTCACCGGGCTCACCAAGACCAAGGTGGAAAAGGCCATGACGACGCTACCCCGCCACTACCTGACCGACATGGATGAATTCGACGTCAAGCTGGGCCCCTGGAAGTTCGGCAAGGGAAACATCGGCAATCCGGATGCGACGCTCATCACCATCAACGGCAAGCGCTCGCCTCTGAGCCTGACCATGGCACCGCCGAGCAACGACTTTTCGAACGTGAAATACCGGCTGGGCAAATCGGCCAAGACGTTCAAGGCCAACGTGGCCATCGACGAGGCGGTGGACGGGGCCATCACGCCGATTACCTTCACAGTTCTCGGGGACGGTAAGGCCTTGTGGTCGTCGAAGCCGATCAAGTTCTCGCGCAGTCCGCAGACCTGCAACATCAGTGTTGCCGGTGTGGATGTGCTGGAACTGCGCGTCCTGTGCCCCGGCCGCTATGAGGGGGCCTACGCCGTTTGGGTTGAACCACACGTGCAGCGGTGATATATCAATCGTTCCAGGATTGGCTGCATCGTCTTGTCCTGCCCCCTGCCGGCTCGGGTGATGGGCGACGCCCGGAAGGCAGACGGGCAGGACTTTTTCATTCCACTCTTCCTCCCGGCAGCCATCCCTCCGACAGCTAAATTCGGGCCAGTTTTGCACCAGAATCAGAGGACGGGCCGCTTATCGGTTCCGCTCGATGTTTCTGGGTCATCCACTTCATAACTCCAACACGAAAGGGCCATCCCATGTCCGTCGTTTCTCGGGTGCTTCAGTTTTGCAAGGTCGCGGTTCGGACGGCGTTTGACGTCTTCGTCATCCAGCCGCTCCAAGGTTTGCAGCAAGTGCTGAGCGGCGCCGCGCAGGCGGGGCCGGAGCTGGCGCAGGCGGCGGCCTCCGCCGCCGTCGATGCGGTCCAGCGACGCCTCAGTCTCGACGGTCAAGCCAGGGTCCGGCAAGGCGGCGAACTGATCCTGGCCGGCGCGAAGCAACTGGCGGCTCCGGCCGCCATGGCCTTGGGGTTCTGGCTCTGCTGGAATCCCGGCGTCTTGTACCTGGCCACTGCGACCTGGGTTTTCGTCCTGGCCCTGTGCCTGGTTGCCTGATCGCCTCGCTCGCTCAGCCCTTCCTTTCCGCAACTCACCACGCACATTCCCTCACGCTCTTCTTTCACCTTTTCACCCTCTATTTCATCTGGAGGTGCGCCGTGGCCGCGCATCCATTGCCGACGATTGATCCCGACCGCACCGAGTTTGGTTTCGCGCGTTCGGTCTGCGCATGCGCAGTCTGCACGCGCAGTTGCCGTTTCATCCCCGGCTACCTGGTCCCGGCCGACCTGGCGCGCCTCGCCCAGCACCTGGCGCCAGGCGAGGACCTCTGTGCTTGGTCCCGAGGCCATCTGCTCGCCTCGCCTGGCGCCCTAGTGCTGCGTCAGGGCCGGGTGTTCCGCATCCCGACACTGGTGCCCGCGCGACGGGAGGATGCTGCCTGCCGGTTCCTCACCTCGGATTCCCGCTGCAGCATCCACGCGGTCGCCCCGTTCGGCTGCGCTTTCTTTGATGACCACCAAACGGCGGCGGAGTCCGACCGGCGGAGCCAGCGCGGCCTGCAAGCCGTGCTGGCAGCCTGGCAGAACGGCGACGCCTACGCTCAGGTCTGGATCATGCTGGCCAAGGCCGGACTGGTGGCGCCGCCGCCGGAGGTGTGCCGCGCACGGATGCGGCAAGCGGACAAACCATCCCTCAACGAGAAAGGAGACGTATGACCGATCCGACCGAACCAATCCGCCGCGCCCAGCTGACCGAAATCAACGCCGCACCTGGTTCTCGGGAAGCGCTGGAAGCGAAGTATGGCCAGGTCTGGAATACTGAGGAGTTGGCCCGCGATTTTGAAGTGACCGGCTTCCTGGCCCCGTACGTCGTCGTCCGCCGCAAGGCCGATAGCCAGGTCGGCAGCCTCGCATTTCAGCACCATCCGCGCTTCTACTTCGGCTTTGAAGCCGATCGGCGTTGATCCCCGTTGCCTATTTCCCCATTCCATTCCCATTACCGGAGGAGATTCCATGCGCATCCTGTTTATCAACAATCACGGCGGCGGTTTCGCCGACCACATCGAAGTTGCGGACGCGACCACCGTGGCCGCGCTGTTCGAGGAGCGGTTGCCGGACTGCCGGGCGGAGGATTTTCTGATCCGCGTCAACCGGCAGCCGGCCAGCGCCGACCAGGTATTGCAACCGGGCGACCGCGTCAGCATGACCCCCACAAAGATCGAGGGCGCGCGATGACGTTGCCTTCTCGCTTGCTGGTTCGCGTCGTCGGCCGGCTCAGCAACATCTGGCATTCGCGGGCGCAGATCGTCGCCCGTGACGAACCCTATCGGCTGCGCCACGTCCGGGATCACCTGGAGGCGCTGCAAGGCGCCCTGGATCGACTCGACAAGGCACGCGGCCTGGGGCTGGAATTGATCCTGCCCACGCTGCGACTGGAAATCCTTGGGCACCTGGATCGATCGCGGCTGGCCGGCAGCGAGGCCAAGGAGTCGATGCTCCGGCCCGGAGTGCCAGCGCCAGGTCCAGGCACATTCCTCGATGAGTTGCGTCAGATCGAAGACGATTTCGATGACCTCTCAATCGACTGGAAAAGCAAGTGCATTCGCGCTGGCACCGAGCCGATCACCTTGCAGGACATCTACCTGGGGCCGTTCGCGATCCAGTTTCATTGGGAGCGGCTGCTGCACCAACCGGGTAGCGATTGCTTCGATATCGTCGCGCTCGATCCCCATCCGGCCGCGGCCAACGATCGGGTTTCGCACCCGCACGTCAAGGACCGCTCTCTTTGCGCCGGCGATGCTTCGGTGCCGATCCGCAAGGCACTGGAGCATGGCCGTCTGGCAGACGCCTTCTGCCTCGTGCGCTCCGTCCTGGAACATTACAACCCGGGCAGTCCGCACATCGCGCTCGACGAGTGGGAAGGCACCGCGTGCCACGACTGTGGCCGGAATGTCAGCGAGGACGAGCGCTGGTGCTGCGAGGGCTGTGGCTGCGATTTCTGCGACGACTGCATGGGCAACTGCGCCTGCTGTGACGCCACTCGTTGCCACGGCTGCCTAATGCGCTGCGATGCATGCGAGGACCCGTGCTGCGCCCGCTGCCTGGAGTCCTGCTCGGGCTCGGGTCAAGAATGTTGTCGCCATTGCAGGGTTTCCTGTGTTCGGTGCGGCGCCACCGTGGCCCGCGACGACCGCGCTGTAGCCGGCCTGTGCCCCTCCTGTCAGCCAACCCCGACCCTTGAACACATTCTCTCGGAGAAGACGCATGATCCCGATCTTGAACCTGCTCGACCTGCCTCCCCGTAGAACGCCCGACCGCCTGACGTTCTCCCCACTCGCCTGGCTCAAACTCCAGTATTTCTGCCATGCGGGGGACACCGAGGTCGGCGGCTTCGGCATCTCGTCCCCTGACGACCTCCTTTACATCGATGACTTCGTCACGGTCCGCCAGGAAGTGACCGGTGTGAGCGTCCGTTTCCTGGACGACGCCATCGCCGATTTCTTCGACGGCTGCGTTGATCGAGGACTCAAGCCGCCGCAGTTTTCCCGCGTTTGGATTCACACCCATCCGGGTGACCTGGCCACGCCGAGCAGTCTCGATGAGACGACCTTCAAACGCTGCTTCGGCAGCTGCGATTGGTCGCTCATGTTCATTCTCGCCCGCAGCGGCCAGACTTATGCCCGTCTGTCGTTTGCGGCTGGTCCTGGTGGCCAGCTCGTCATCCCGACAATGGTGGATTGGCCGGCCTGGCCGGACTATTTGCATCAGCGCCCCGGCGTGCTGGAAACGCTGCTCGCCCAGTGGGAGCGGGAGTATGCCGCCAATGTCATCGCCTTGCCCACCACGTTCGAGGACACCCTGCGCGGCTCCGGCATCGAGTGCGGCTGGGATGACCGCTGGGAAATCGTGGAGCCACTCCCGGAGGAACCGACTCATGCCGAACCCCAGCACGCCTCATCTTAAACGTGACATTCGTCAACGGGACATCGTCCCACCCGAGCGACTGGCCAACTGCCACGCTCTGGTCATCGGCGTCGGCGCCATTGGCCGGCAGGTAGCGCTGCAACTGGCCGCAATCGGCATGCCGTGCCTTACCTTGGTCGATCACGACGACGTTCGGATCGAGAACCTGGCGCCGCAGGGCTACCTGGTCGAGGATGTGCAGGCGTTCAAGGTCGATGCCACGGCAGCGCTCTGCCGCCGGATCAATCCGGAGATCGAGGTCACAACACTGGCCGAGCGCTTCAAGCGCTCGTCAGCCAGGGACCTGGGTTCCGACCAACGGCTGATTGTCTTTGCCTGCGTGGACAGCATTGTCACGCGGCGGCTGGTCTGGGAAGCGGTCCGCCTTCGGGCAGCCCTATTCATCGACGGCCGGATGAGCGCCGAGGTGATCCGGGTGCTGGCCGTCGATGCGGCCGCGACCGACCGGTACTATCCGCAGACACTGTTCACCATGGAGGAAGCCTACGCCGGGGCCTGCACGGCTCGGTCCACCATCTATGCCGCGTCGATCGCGGCGGGCCTGATGCTCGGCCAGATGACCAGGTGGCTGCGCGGCCTGCCGGTCGATGCAGATCTCATGCTCAACCTGCTGGCGACGGAGTTGACAGTCGGCGCCGTCGCCACCACGTAAACCACGTCGCCCAGAATCGAATCCGCGACCCGGTGGGGCTCACACCCTGCCGGGTCGTTTCATTGCCAACGAGGACTACCGCACATGAGCCATATCGTCACGATTTCCACCCGCATCACCAATCCGGCCGCGGTGGCAGCCGCCTGCCGGCGATTGCTGTTGCCCGAGCCGGTCCTCGGCACGGCCAAGCTCTATAGCGGCGAGGCTACTGGGCTGCTCGTGCAGCTACCAGCCTGGCGCTACCCCGCCGTCATCGACGCCCAGACGGGGAACATCGCCTACGACAATTTCGAAGGTGCCTGGGGCGAAATGCGCGAATTGCACCGCTTTCTCCAATCGTATGTCGTGGAAGTCGTCCGCATGCAAGCACGGCAGCGCGGCATGGCAGTCACGGAGCAGCAGTTCGCCGACGGCAGCATCAAGCTCTCGATCCAGGAGGGCTGACATGAGCACGCCGCGCCGGCGCATCATCCGTCCGCCCGCCGCTCCTGCCGCTGCCGTGTCGCCCCCGCGACAACTCGTGAAGCTGCGTGCCCGCCTGGAAAATGAACGGGCTGCCCTGGCCCGCTGGCAGGCCCGGTTTCGCCGGGCATTTCACGCGATGGAACGACTGCAACGGACCGTTTCTCGAATCGAACAGCGAATCGCTCAACTGGAGGAACCCTGATGCGAACCATCGAAGTCCTGATCGCTCCCACCGGCGAAGCGACCGTGCAAACCCGGGGCTACACCGGCGCCGACTGCCTCCAAGCCAGCAAGTGGTTGGAGCGTTCGCTCGGCATTGCCACCGCCGACCAGAAAACGGCGGAGTTCTTTCAAGCGGAGCAGACCCAGCAGCAGCTCCCGACCACTGGAGGGAGCCATGAGTGACTCCTTCGTCGCCCGTCAAACGGCCAACTTGCAACAGCTGGTCCGCGCGGGCGACATCCAGAACAAGCCCGAGCAGCTTCGCAGCCGTGAAGCGCAGCAGTTGCTCACCATTCAGTCCAGCCCCTGCCGCTGTCTCCGCTGCGGCAACCTGGTTTACCCCATCGTGGCTTTGCCTGGCCCATTCCTGTGCGAAGAGTGCCGCGACGAATTGCGGCAACGCGACCACCAAGACATCCCCGGCTGCCAGTGGTGGGGAGAGCTTCTTCACGCCGCCCGCAGCCGCAACCCGGAGAAAACCGCATGACCCTAGCCGAGCAATTGACCGACTTCATCCATGCCGCCTCCAGCGGCATCTGGCTCCAGACATTGGAACCGGACGAAGCCGAGCGCGAGATCGTCCAGCTCGCGCGGCAAAGTAACTGGAAGGTGGCCGTGTGGGACGTGGCCAACGGCCTGCGCGTGCCAACGACCACCGGCACGGCCCGCCCGGAAGCCGGAGCCGGCGATCCCCTCGCCGCCCTCCGCGCCTTGCCGGCGCTGGCCGATCCGAATGGCACCGCACTGTTGCTGCTGCACAACTTTCACAGGTTTCTGGGCAACGCGGAAACAGTCCAGGCGACCTTCAGCCAACTCGTCCAGGGCAAGCAGCAGCGGACCTTCATCGTGGTCCTCTCCCCGGTCGCCGACATTCCGCTGGAGCTACAGAAGGTCTTCCTGGTGGTCGAGCATGCTCTGCCCGGACGCGAGCAGGTGCAGCAGATCGCGCGCGAGCTGACAGCCGATCACCCCGAGGAGATGCCGAAAGGGGATGACCTTCAGCGCATCCTTGACGCCGTCATGGGACTGACCCGGTACGAGGCCGAGGCCTCGATGGCCCTGTCACTGGCCCGGTACAACGCCATCCGGCCGGAAGTGATCTGGGACCTGAAAGCGCAGGCCCTGCGCAAGAACAACCTGCTCACGCTTCACCGGGGCCGGGAGCGTTTCGATACGCTGGGCGGGCTGACCAACCTGAAGTATTTCTGCGGCCGGGCGCTGCTGCGCGGCCGGCCGGTCAAGCCGAGAGGTGTGCTCCTGGTCGGGGTCCCCGGCACCGGGAAGTCGGCGTTTGCGAAGTCGCTGGGCACGGAAACCGGCCGGCCGACCTTGATCCTCGACATCGGCGCCCTCTACGGCTCGCTGGTCGGCGCCACCGAGCAGAACGTGCGCCAAGCGCTGCGGATCGCCGATGCCATGGCGCCTTGCATCCTCTTTGTGGATGAGCTGGATAAGAGCTTGTCCGGGATCGGCGGCCAGGGCGACAGCGGTGTTTCCACTCGGCTCTTCGGGACGCTGTTGACGTGGCTCGCCGATCACGAATCCGACGTGTTCTTCATCGGCACCGCCAACGACATCAGCAAATTGCCGCCGGAGTTCACCCGAGCGGAACGGCTCGACGCCGTCTTTTTCCTCGATGTCCCGAGTGCCGAGGAGCGCCAGACGATCTGGGAACTCTATGGTCAGCAGTTTCACCTCGACGATGGCCAGAAGCTGCCCGACGACGCCGACTGGACCGGCGCCGAGATCCGCAGTTGTTGCCGGCTGGCGGCGCTGCTCGACCTACCGCTGGTCCAGGCCGCCCGCCAGGTTGTACCCGTGGCCGCCACCGCGGCCGAGCAGATCGAACGGCTGCGCACCTGGGCTTCGGGCCGCTGTCTTTCGGCCAGTGTCTCGGGTCTGTACGCGCACCACGGTGAACCGGCCAGTCGCGGAGGCCGGCGTGTCCAGCGGCCATCCAGTAACTGACCACCCACAGGAGGATTACATGACTCCGGAAGAATCGACCGATCAAGAGCAAATTAGCACGGAAAAGGCGGAGTGCCTCATCATCATCGCGCCCGCCTGGTTCCTGCGCGAGGACTTCCTCGACTGGCGCCAGGGCAAGCGCCTGGAGCAATGGGACCGTCCCGCTTGCTGGGACCCACAGGACCGCGACGGCGAATACGCCGACGTCTTCCTCGTCTTCGACCGTCGCTGGCTCGAACTCAGCCCGCTGGAGCCCGGCACCGAGCATTGCTGGGAAGGCAGTGACCAGCAGGGGTTGCCCGACGATCTTTACGAGACCATCGGCAAGCTGCTGCACGAGCGCGGTCTTCGGTACGGTGTGTTGTGGATCAAAGCCGGTTGAACCAGCGACCGCTGCACCAAAGGGCCGGCACGAAGCGTGACTTCGGCGCCGGCCCTTTGGTTTTTCATCATGAACCTCAACCAATCAGGAGAACCATGAGCCAAGTTATTGCTACCAGCATCCCGTTGGACAACGACCACCCGGCTCGGCGGTTGCGCCGCCTGGCGGCCGCCGTCCGGGTCCATTTCACTTGGTGGGGCGTGCGCCGCGCCCTGACCGCTCAGCAGAAAGAAGAGATCGGCGTCGCCTGCGCCGCCGACTCGCGTCTCTTGACCGCCGGCAAGAAACTGGTCGATGTCCGGCATGAGGCATTCCGCCGGCTGACCTCGCTGCGCACACGGATCGGCCAGTATTGGCGTTCGGTGACGCTGCCCTATGTCGAGCCGGGCATTCGGCTCATCCAGCAGTCGGGCATCGACGCCTTCGTCCACCAGATGGAAGGCTTCCGCGAAGAACTGACCGAGGCCGAAGGCGACCTTAACGCCGTCTACGATCAGGTCAAGGCCGATGCCCGCGACCGGCTGGGCCGGCTTTTCAACCCGGCCGACTATCCGCCGGAGATACGCGGCCTGTTTGCCGTGGATTTCGATTTCCCCTCGGTGGAGCCGCCGAACTACTTGCTCCAGCTCAACCCGGAGATCTACGCGGAAGAACAAGCCCGGGTCGCCCGGCGTTTTGAGGAGGCGGTCCAGCTGGCCGAGCAAGCGTTCATCGGGGAACTGGCCAAGCTGGTTTCGCACTTGACCGAGCGACTGACGGCGGGGCCGGACACAGAGAAGAAGGTCTTTCGGGACAGCGCCATCGCGAACCTGACGGAGTATTTCGCCCGGTTCCGCGACCTCAATGTCTGTAGCAATGCGCAGCTCGACCAGCTCGTCGAGCAGGCCCAGCAGATCGTCCGCGGCATCGCCCCGCAAGAGTTGCGCGACAACGCGGGCCTGCGGCAGCATGTAGCCACCCAGCTCACCGCCGTGCAAGCGACCCTCGACGGCATGCTCGTCGATCAGCCGCGCCGCCGCATCATCCGCGCGCACCCGGTGGACAATGGGGGCAATCATGCAAATGGTGATTGATCCCCAGGGCCAGGTCCGCTGCCTCTACACGGAGGCTGTGGACCTGGCCGCCCTGGGCCCGCTTACCATCCGCCGCGCCAGCCAGGTCGAGCCCGACGCGGGCGGGCAATGGTGGGCCGACCTCTCGGCTGTCAACGGCCCTCTCCTGGGTCCTTACCGCCACCGGTCCCAAGCATTGGCTGCCGAGCAAGCGTGGCTGGAGTCCAACGTCCTTGTGCATGCCCCCACCGCAACCTGATCCAGCGACCGCATTCGGTTTCTTCTTCAACCACCTACATCCTCATTTACGAAAGGGCTTCTCCATGACCCAGTCGCAGATCGACCGCGCCGTGGCTCGCGCGACCGGCGAGTCCGTGGACCTCATTCAGCGCCGCGGCTTCAGCCTGCAAAGCCTGCCGAGTCCTCAGCGGCGCCAGCGTCAGCGCCGCCAGCGCCGTTCCCCGGCGCCGCTTCCCAAGCATGTACAAGCCTGTGCCTGAGCCGCTTCCGCAATTCCTACCCAAGCGGGGCCGGAACAGAGACCATCCCCGCCCTTGCAGAAAGGAGGCAATCCTTGATCGA
>JAEUIF010000601.1 GCA_016795185.1 Planctomycetia bacterium
CTTTTGTCATCCTGGTCCGCAAGGCGAGCGCGATTCGGAAGCGGGAGTCGGTGGGCAGCTGGCTGTACGGCGTGGCATACCGGGTGGCGCAGGAAGCCAAGGCAGGGGCCGCCTGCCGCCGCGCCAGGGAGCAGCACGTCCAGGTACGCAGCGCCGGCATCTCCCCAGCCGGTGCGAACGGGACCGAGGAAGAGGAGCAGACCATGCGCCTACCGCATGACATGTCGGCGGACCCGTGTACCGAGGCGGGCTGGCGCGAGCTACGCCCCCTACTCGACGAGGAGTTGAACCGCCTGCCGGAGAAATACCGGGCGCCGATCTTGCTCTGCTATCTTCAGGGCAAGACGAACGATCAAGCGGCGGCGCAGCTCGGCTGGACGCGCGGTACCATCGCCGGCCGGCTGGCCCGGGCGCGCGATTTACTGCGCGAGCGGCTGGCCAGGCGCGGCCTGGCGCTGTCGGCGGGCGCTCTTCCCGCGGCCCTGGCCCCGGAGTCCGCGTCGGCCGCCGTGCCGCCAACCCTGCTCACCACCACCATTCAGGTCGGCGTTCGGCTCGCGGCGGGCGAAGCGGCTGGCAGTGGGTTGTCGGCATCGGTGGCAGCGTTGTCGGAGGCCGTCCTGCGAAGCATGTGGTTCGGTCGGCTCAAGTTGGCGGTGCTGGTGCTGGCGCTGGGACTGACTCTGACAAGTGCCGGTTGGGCTACCTTGCGGATCGCCGTGGGAAGCACCGCCAGCGGACTTCCCGTGGAAGCGGCTGCCGTGCTGCCCACGGTTGGCGAAGAAGCCGTCGTCAGCGCGAGCTGGCGCGAGCGAGCAGTGCTGCGCGGTCATACCAAGGACGTCACCTGCCTGGCCACGGCCTCCGGTGGTCAGCGTCTGTACTCCGGCAGCGTGGACGGCGCGGTGATCGGCTGGAACCCCGCCACGCCTCAAGAAAAAGGAGGCCGCAGGGAAATGACCGGCGTCCAGTGCCTCGCACTATCGCCGGATGGCGCGGTCATGGCCGCCGGGACGGATCGTGGACTGGTGGTCTGGGATACCGCAAACGGGCGGGAGCGCAAGGATTTGCAGCTCCCAGGCCGGTGTCACTCCATCGACTTTTCGCCCGACGGCCGGACACTGGCGGTTACCCGATGGCCCCATGGCGGCTGGCGTGTCAGCGAACTGGAGTTTACGCTTTGCGATGTGGGGAAGTCACCATCCTATGCGGATAAGCTCCGCGACATGGCCGGCGTCGCACTGGCGCGCTTCGGGCCGGACGGCAAGACTCTGGCGACCATTTCGTCCAAGGAAGGCGCGGTTCGACTTTGGGACCTGGAATCCGGCAACGAACAATCGTTACTATCTTCGCCGGGAACGGTTGGCCTTCCGGCGCGGGCGCTGGCCTTTTCTCCGGACGGCAGACACTTGGCGGCTGCCTGGAAGAATGGCGTGATCGCACTCTGGGACCTAAAGAACGGGCGCGAAGCCAGAGAACTGCGGGGCCATACCACCTCAGTCTCAGCGCTGGCCTATTCGCTGGACGGCCAGGAGTTGGTGAGCGGCGGACTGGATGACACGATCCGAATTTGGAACCTGGGCAGTGGGGAGAGCAAGCAAGTCCTTCCAGCCGGCCAAGGTGGTGTGTGCTCACTGACAGTCCTTGCCGCCCAGTTTGGTTTCGCCAGTGGTGGCAAGGACGGCACCATTAAGGTGTGGAAAACGGGTCGCGAGTAAGCCCTGCGCTCCCTGTGTCCCACCGGACAGCAACAGAATTAGCGGACGGCACCGGCTTGCACGCCGCTGCGTAACCTGGAGACCTACGAATGGCGTCGCTATCGACGTTGGGCCGCGCGGCATCCTTGTCGCTGGTTCTCTTGTGCCTCGGCATCAGCGATGCCGCGGATCCGAAGCCCGGCGGTTCGTGGCCTGCTCCGGTAAAGGATTGGGTACCGGTGCAGCCCGGCGAACATCCCCGCCTGTTCTTCCGCAAAGCTGACTTGCCCGAATTGAAGAAGCGGGCCGAAACGCCCGAGGGCAAGGCCATTCTGGCCCGTCTGAAGATGCTGCTCGGCGGCGGCGAAGCCATGCCCGCCGTTTACATGCAGACAAAGAAAGCTTACGAGTACAAGGGTGAGCCGCTGCCCGTTGGCGCCTACTCCCTCTGGCACGGCTCCGGATTCGGCCTGCTCTATCAGCTGACCGGCGAGAAGAAGTACGCCGAGCTGGGCAAAGAGTCCGTCGAGAAGGCTCTGAGCGGCCAGCGCGACCGCGACGACCGCTATAGCTTCGTGGTGCCTGGCGGGGCCTTGCGCGCCGGCCCGTCAATTGGCGCCATCGCGATGGCGTACGACCTCTGCTACGACGGTTGGGATGAGGAGTTCCGCAAGAAAGTCGCGTTGGCCCTGCAGAACTACGACCAGGACAAGGGCGGGCCGATGACGCTACGCGCCATGGCCGTAACACCCAAGCACGCGCCCGGCAGCAACCATTATGGCTGCCAGGTCGGCGGCGCTGGGCTGGCCATCCTGGCGATCAAGGGCGATCCCGGTACCGACGAAAAACTCTTGGCCCAGTACGACCAGGCCTGCCAGCAAAACGTCCTCAAGGCGCTCACGCAGGGCTTCGGCGACGGCGGCTACTTCTGGGAGCACGCCGGCCCGAGCCAGATCGGTTCCGATACCGCCTTGGTGCCCTACCTGCAAGCGCTGAAGGTGGCGGCGGGCAAGGATTACATCAGCCCGCGGCCCAACGGGCAGTGGCTCAGCATGCGTTGGGCCATGGACATGATCCCGAAGGACGGCAAGCCCTACTACCCCTGTCGCCATCCGGGCGCCTACGGTACGGAGTTGTTCAGTCGCGAGGGACTTTCGCGCGGCGGCCAGTTTGCGCAGGGCTTTGGTGCGGTCAGCAACGAGCAGAAGCCGGCATTGCTCTGGGCGTACAACCAGTTCGTGGAGCCTGACGAGAAGGCGCGCACCTACGACACGGTAAGTCCCTACCCGCACCGGGCCGTACTGGCGTTGGTGAACTGGCCGATCGGTATCCAGCCGAAGAACCCGGCCGAGGTCCTCGCCAGGACTCGGCAGGACTCCGTTCACGGCTACTACGTTTTCCGTAACCAGTGGAAAGACGAGAACGACATCCTGGTGACCGCGCTGCTGGGCGCCCGCCCGGAACCAGGCGGTCCGGAACCGGTCATGGTCTGGGGCCTGGGCCTGCGCACCACTTTTGGCAGCTTCAAGAAGGCCAAGGCGACGCACTTCCAGACCAAGCCGGACGGCTCCGGCGTGCTGGCGGCACCAGGCGGCGTCTCGCTGGCGGTGGATTTCAGCGGCGCTTCCGGGGCTCCGGCCCTGCTGGCGCTGGTCGGTGAGGCGGTGAAACCGAACGACCAGCAAGGCAAGGTCGGCGTCGGTACGAAGACGACGACGGTAACGGCGGGCGGCAAGGCATTTACCGTTATGACGCTTCAGAAAGGCCCAGCGCCGGAAGTCAAAGTGGACGGCGACAAGGTCGTGGTCGGCGGCCAAACCCTGACTTTCGACGGCGCGAAGATCATCCTGGCCAAATAAATCAAGTCCCGAGGAGCGGCCGAAGCACTTCCCGGAGCGACCGGACCGCTTCTCGGGCAATTCCAAGGCCGACGACCACGGGCATGGCACCCATAGCACCCTCCCGTCGACGGCAGGGTGATGGGGTGCATAATCCGGAGGAGCCCGTGACATGGTGAACCGTTACGGGCTGAACTCTATCTGCGTGGGAGCTGTCATCATTGCCTTGGCCGGCTGTCGGCCTGCGATCCGGTCGGAAGCCGTTCAGCCGGCTGCGCCGCCCGCCGCCAGCGTGGCGACTTCCGGAGAACCCCGGGCGTCGGGCCTGCCGACCGCCCCGCCCAACATCGCTTACGAAATTGCTCCCTGGTTCCTGTTCTATGAGGGCACCCTTTCGCTCACCTTCGACGGCAATGACCCGGCCGTGCTCCGCGACGTCGTCCCGCTGCTGACCGATCGTGAGCGGCCCATTTGAAGCACCTTCTATGTCGCCACGAGCGGGCTTGCCCCCGTCATGCCGGACTGGCCACGCCTGCGCGAGATCGCCACGGTGCACGAGATCGGGAGTCGGCCGGACCTGGGCCGCTACGCGGGAGGAGGCGAGGAGGAGTTGCGCGCCGCGCGCGCCTGCATCGAGAAGGAAATCCCCGGCCGCCATTGTCTGACGGTTGCATACCCCGATGGCAAATATGTGCCCGAAGCGCTGCGTTACTACCTGGGCGGCCGGTTGCAGGGCAAACAGCACATCTACGCCGATTACCCCAAGCAACCCCTGCAACTCACCGATTATCACATCCCGCAGGGGTCGGTCGGGGAACTGGAAAAAGCGATCGGCGGTATTCTCAACCGGCGGGGCTGGGGCATCATTACCTACGGGGAGCGCGGAGAGGATTTCGCGGAGCAAATGGACACGATCCTCCACTATCATTCCCGCCTGTGGGACGCTCCGGTGGCCGACGTGCTCCGGTACATCAAGGAAGCGCAAACCGCCCGGCTTTCCCTGCTGCGCCAAACGGAGGAAACCTTGGTCCTGCAACTGACCGATCTGTTGCCCGAGGACGACGTCTTCAACCATCCGTTGACCCTGGAGATCGCCCTGCCGCCGGGCTGGCGGCGGTTCAAAGCCACGCAAGCCGGCAAGCCGGTCTGGCACGGGGTGGTGCGCGGCGGGGCGCGCTTCAACGCCGTCCCGGATGGCGGTGAGATCCTGCTCCGAAAAACGAACTGACGCCCCGGCCCACCCTGTACCCCGGAGTCCATCCCGTGCCTCAAAAATCCATTGGTTTCACCCCGGTGCTCGTTTTGGCCGCCTGTGCTCTGGCGGGCACGGGAAACGACTCGGTCGCCGACCAACCCCAGCTGAAGATCTTCGACGGCAAGCCGCGCACCGTCGTCACCATCGCCAACTCCCACGGCGGCGGCCGCGGGCTCAAGATGATGATGGACCGGTACTTCGACGGCAAGAGCCCGATGGTCTTCAAGAACGTCTCGGGCTGGTCCACCCCGGTCGATCCGAAGACCGGAGCGGTCCAGCCCGGCTCCTGGCTGGAGAAGTTTTCCCTGGAAAAAGAGAAGGCCCTCAGCCACCCGATCATCGTCATCGCCTTGGCGGGGGTGGCGCTGCCCCCGCCGCCCCGAAAAGGCGAGGCGGTCCCCGTCAACGACGAGACGGTCAAGCGGGGCGTCGAGACCCTGGAGAAGTTCGTCCAGGCGCTGAAGGACAAGGGTGCCGACGAGGTGTTCGTCAGCACGTATCACTACTTCGACGTGGCCGCCCAGCAGGGCTGGAACGCGCAGTACAACATCGACTACACGCTCAAAGTCTACGAGGCCTACAACCAGAAGTCGGGACTGCACCGGGCGATCGACTGCATCACCATGACGAAAGAGCACCACCCGCTCATCGTCGGCGACGACCAGTTCCACCCAAACGCCGCCGGGCATGCGGTCTTCACGCACTGCTGGTTCGAGGCGCTGCTCAAGCACGACGGACTGGAAGTGCCGAAATGGAGCTTGGAGGAGATGGACGCCGCGCTTGCCAAGCAAAAGCAGGCAGAGAAGTAAGGCCCACAAGCTGCCGCCAATTCCAAGCCGGCCTTGGTACCGGCTTTCATTTTACATGAACTTTGCTATCATTGCATGCAAGTCTCCGCGTGCCCAGCAACCCGGCTATGCTGGCTTTGTGGACCGTTCGGGTCCCCAGGGTCGCGCAGCGATAACTGGTACAAGGGGGCTACATTGGCCGAACAAACACAAATCGCGGTTCCGCCATCCTGATACCTCACTGCCCAGGCAGCTGGGAACGGGAGGGTCGCCTGCATGAGGCCCTCGCCTGAGGGAGCAGCAGCCGAGCCTGTACGTTCATTTCCCGTCTGGAGGTAGGTCCATGCGCTCGATCAGTCAAATTGGTCATCGCTTTTCTCTCGCGGCGCTGCTGAGCGTGGTGGCCTTTGTGCTGTTGCTGTGGTCAAACCGGAACGCTGCCGACCAGCTCACTGCCGCCGGCGTCGAACAGGCGCGTCAGGTCTTCGCCACGACCGGGATCCACACGGGCCTCTGTGTGGTCGTGGAGCACGGCGACGGCGAACTCGCCGCGGGCCTGACCAACGGCGGGCGGATGGTGGTCCAGAGCCTATTCCTGGAAGACGCCAAGGTCCAGGCTGCCCGCAAGAGGTTGCAGGCCCGCCAGCTTTACGGCCTCGCCTCGGCGGAACGGGCGACGGGCCTGCCTGCGTTGCCCTACGCCGATAACCTGGTCAACCTGCTGATCGCTGACCTGGACGCCCTGGGCAACCGCGGACCCGGCCGTGAAGAAATCCTCCGGGTGCTGGCGCCGCGCGGCGTGGCCTACCTGAAGGAGAAGGGCATATGGGCCAGCACCGTCAAGCCGCTGCCCAAGGGCACCGACGATTGGTCGCACTTTTACCACGGCCCCGACGGCAATCCGGTGTCCCAGGACGAGGCGGTCGGCCCGCCGACCGGCTTGCAATGGCTCGCGGGCGTGCAATGCACCTCCGCCGACCCGGTCACGGGCTATCGCCTTGCGGGAGGGCGGGCGCTTTACGAATGGGAAGCCCCGACTGCGGATCGGAAGACCGCGCCGCGGTCGTACCTGATCTGCCGTGACGCCTACAGCGGCGTGGTGCTGTGGTCGAAGGCAACGACGGTGCGCCCCTTCAAGACCCGGCCCCTGGTGATGACTGCGGACCGGGTCTATGTCCATCTTGAGGTGGACGGTCGCTTGGTCGCCCTCGACGCCCGTCACGGGGAAGTGGTTCGCACCTACGATCAGGGCGGGCGTGTCGACCGCAAGCTCGCGGGGGGCCGTTCGGACGTGAACCTGGTTTACCATGACGGGGCGCTGATTCAGACGGCCGGCAACTCCGTTTACGTGCTGGACGCGAAGACCGGCGACCTGCGCTGGAAGCACTCCGAGCCGGAAGGCAGGTTCCTCGATTACCCGACTGTGGCGGCCGCCACCGGGCAGGTGTACTTCACCACCGGCCTGTCCGCGCGGGACGTTGGCCGCTACCCCGGCGCCGATACCCGCGCCGTGCTGGCCTTTGACCTCGCCAGTGGCAAGAGCCAGTGGCGCTGCGAACTGGGGCACGAACTGTCCCAGCTAAGTCTCGCCGACGGCGCCCTGATCGCGTACAACCTGGCCGGCTTCATCGGCCGCAAGCGCGACCTGTACATTGCCCGGCTGCGCCCCGCCGACGGCAAGGTCCTGTGGAAGGTCGAGCCGGAGTACAAGGGCCAACTGCTCGACATGGCGGTCGTCAACGGCAAGATTTACCTGATGTCGCTGGCCCTGCAGGTTTACGACGTCGCTGACGGCAAGTTGCTCGGCAGCCACCCGATGCCGGGCAACTCGCGCTGCGAGATGAGCCGGGCTTCCAAGAACTACCTGCTGATGAGCTTCGGCAACTTCCTCGACCTGAGCAAGCAACCCCTGCAACTGCAGCGGTGCGAGATCTCGCGCGGAACCTGCGGCAGCGGCAACACGCCGGCCTACGGGATGCTGTTTTACTCGCCCAATCGGTGTCAGTGCTTCGTCAGCGTCCGCGGCTACCTGGCCGCCGCGCGCGAGGCCATCCGCGAACCAGTGGCGGACGACCGCCGTCTGGAGATGCGGCAGTTGCCACTGGCCAATGCCAAGGTGCCGCAGGCCTGGCCCGCAGCCGATGAATGGCCGATTTACCTCGGCAACCCGGCGCGCGGCAGCTCCACCCCGACCGGTGTGCCAGCCAAGCTCAGCCTGCGCTGGAAAGCAGCCGTGCAGTCCGCCCCCGCAAGAGACGCCGGCCCGATCGTTACCGATCTGTTCCAGTCGAGTCACTTCAACGGCCCGGTCTCGGCGCCCGTGATCGCCGGCGGGCGCGTCTTCGTTGCCGTCCCCGAAGCCCACCGCGTGGAAGCCTTGGACGCAGGCACGGGCAAGAAGTTGTGGGACTATACCGCAGGCGGCCGGGTGGACACGCCGCCGACCCTCTACGGCGGCCTGTGCCTGTTCGGCTGCCGGGATGGCCGGGTTTACGCACTGGACTCAGCTACCGGGGAGCTGCGCTGGCGCTTCCTCGCCGCCCCGTACGAACGCGGCATGGTGGCACACAACCAGGTGGAATCGACCTGGCCGCTCTTTGGTTCGGTGGCCGTCGCCGACGGCGTGCTCGTCGTGGCCGCCGGGCGGCACCCCGAGACCAACGGCGGCATACACGCCTACGGCCTCGACCCGGCCACGGGCCGGATGCTCTGGAAGCGAACCATTCGCCATGAACGTGCCCCTGGCCTGCTCGGCGGCAAGATCCCCGACGACGGCCCGACCACGCGCCGCTACGGCTACAACGCCAACACGGTGCTCAACGAAATCCTGGTGAGCGATGGCAAACTGGTAAGCATGACGGGCCTGATCCTCGAGCCGCGCACCGGAGAGGTGGCCAACCGAGCCTGGCCGAAGAAGTTGCCCGACAAGCCGCAGACGCTCCCGGAACACCCGATGGACTTCTACCTCGACCTGGGCTTCCGCCCGCCGTACCGCAACCAGCAACTGGAAGCCTACGGCGGCCCGGGCGCCGACCACGGCAGCTGGCTGTTCCGACTGGCCAAGCCGAAACTGGAGGTCCACGGCGAGCTGATCGCCTTCACGAAGGACCGGGTCGCGGTCACGCGGGTCGCCGGCATCGACTGGGCCATGTGGGACTTGACGGGCGAACTGCCGGGGGCCGGCGGGCCGGGCCGGCAGAATTCCAGCCACCCGCCCACCTGGTCGGCCCCGCGCGGCACATTCAAAGGGATGGACGTCAAGGCCGTGGTGTTCGCCGGGGACAAACTGGTTCTCGGCCTGAGCAGCCCGCGCAAGCCGCAAGGGGCGAGCACGGGCGAGGTGCGGATTCTGTCCGCCAAGGATGCCATGCCGCTGAGGGAAATCGCCTTGGATTCGGGGCCAATTCAGGCGGGCCTGGCGGCCGCCTCCGGCCGGCTGTACGTCACCTGCGACGACGGCAGCGTGCGCAGCTTCGGGGAATGAGTGGATTCTTCCTCCCGAGCGTCCGTGCAAGCCGCGGAGAAGTTCGCGGGATAGGATTCCGATCCTGTCACGGCACAGACAGGATCGGAATCCTATCCCAGGTCGGTTGCGGCTCAGCCGCATTGAGAGTCATCAAGGTTTGTAACCGTTTTTCGGTAACAAGGTTGTCCTGTGGCTGACGACGTGCTCTTGCTCGAGATCGTGGCGTTGTTACTGTAGGGACGTCCAAACGGGTTGGTCCCCTCGCAGCTCATTTCTGCCACCTGCGCCTGGTCACCCCCAACGTACCGTGATTCCGAGCAATTTGTCGTCATTGGTAGTGCTGATCGACTGGCGCGCTGGCGCGGGAGGATTTCGCGATGAGAATACCGGTCATCCTGGTCTGCCTTGGACTTGTCGTAATATTGGCGTTCGGTGGACTGTGGATGGCGTGGACCTTGTTCGCCCAGGGGGAAGCTGTCGCGCCAATCCCAGCCGAGTCGGCCCTCAACACAGCGGCGGTCGCCGCGCTGGCGAACGCGGAACGCGTCGAGGCATTTCGCGTCGATCCGCTGAGCCACGACGCCACGACCACGGATGGCCGGATCGAAGGTTATCGGATCACTGCCACAGCGCCCGCACAGGGTCGGACGTTCGCCGCCCGGCTGGGTCAGGTCTTGCAGGACGAGCGGACCTATTACACTGGCCCGGCCAAGGGCTGCAAGTTTAGCCCCGGCGTCGTTTTCCGCGCGTGGTCCGGCGGCAGCGCCGTCAGCGTGGTGCTCTGCTTCGAGTGCGACCAGCTGCGCGCCACGACCCGCGACGAGCAAGGCTGGGTGGTCCATGAAGCGCGGGCGGATTGCGACCCCGGTCGCGCGGCGCTGGTGCGGCTGGCAAAGGAAGTCTTCACCGAGGACGCGGAGATCCAAGACTTGGTGGAGTCTCGCTAGCGATGAAACGCCGACTGGGTTTGTGGCTCCTGGGTTCCGTTCTGATGTTCGCAGCGAGCCTGGTGTATTGCCCGTGGTTGCGGGTGGAACACTGGTACCGTGTCGTTCCGGTTCGCCGTGGCGAAATTGTGATGATGGGTTGGACTGACGAGCTGGTCCGGACCAACGTCGAACCGATCGGCTACCGCTGGGCTTGGCAGCGGGAGCCGCCGTCGTGGTTCGGAACCAAGGTTCACTACGTCATCGATGGTCGACGCCTGCTGCCTGTTTGGCTCGCGAGCGCCGCCGGCAGCGCTGCGGTGTTGATTGTTCTGCTAGCCGGCAGACGAGGACAGCGGGCCAGGTCCCGCGCTATCCCTTGAACGCTCGTAGGTTCAACTGTATTCACCACGATGGAGTTCGCGATCATGTCGCCGAGCTACGGCCACAGCTAAGTCTTGTTCTTGGAGCTGCTGCCGCGCTGACCTTGGCGGCGAGCATCCACGGAGGATCGGTCGAGCGGCGGTGGCTCCGTACTGGCGGTCTCCACCAGACGGTTCAATGCGGCACAGATGGCCGCCACCTGGGATAGACCGAAGAACTGCACGAGCTTGGCGGCCACCGCCGGAGCGGCCGCGTTGGGCTTTAGCGTCAGTGGGGCACGCGGTGGAGGACTGGCCTGGTGCCGGCCGTTCGATGGTTTCTTCCCTGCGCGGAGCTGTTTGGCTTTTTCCCGGACGGCGGCGGCACCTTGGTCGAGCAGCGCGTCCTGTTCAGCAACCGGTAGCGCGGTCAGCTGGGCGGCAGCGGACACCTTGACGGTGCCGTCCTTGACGGCCTGCACGAGCTTGGGGTTCCCGGCGTTGCTCACCTGGAGCGCGGAACCGACGCTGCGTTCCGAGACTTGCATCGACTCCGCCGCCCGGAGCCGCGCGCGACCCTCGGGCAAATTTACCCCAGGGTCAATCGCCTGGCCGGCGGTCATCCGCTCCTGAGCCGCCGGGGCGTAGAGTGGCACCAAGTCTGCGGCGACCTGGGCGCGCTGACTCTCGTTCAAGTGCCGCCGCTTGAGGTTCAAGGACAGTACCCGCTCCAGGAGCGTGCCTTGCCCATCCCACTCCTCAGTACGGGGCGCCAGCCCCAGTTCGACGCAGGCCCGGTGCCGGCAGCGACCATCCACCACCTGGCCCTGGTACGTGAGGATCGGTTGCTGCTGACCGTGCTGCTGGATGTCCTCCTTCAGGGCCTGGTAGTCGGCGTCCGGCAAGCGCGGCAAGAGACGGGCCAGCGCGTGATAGTGGCGCTCGTCGTCCCAGGCAGGCGGCTCGTGGCCGACCGGCGGCGCCTGTTGGTTCGTTTTGCCGTCGCCGGGCTTGGGCCGGGCGGGTTCAGCCGGGCGAAGGCGGACCTCGCAGCACTGGCCGCGCTGCCGGTGCTCGACGCGCTCGGCGTCGAGCAGTCGCGGCCAGAGGGTATCGGCGAAGTACTGCCGCGCCCGTGCGTGCGCGTCTGCTTCACTGCTTGCGACGGCGCCGCGTTCCCCATCGAGCTGCAAGAACGCGTCGCAGAGTTCAACAGGCGTGTGCCGGAGCAAACGCGCTTGCGGCTGCCAGCGGGAAGTCAGGCGGGCCTGCCAGTCGGCCAGGACACGGTCGTGCAGCGCCTCCAGTTCGGGCTGTCTCGTCTCGTCGGGCATGCGGTCACCTCCACAGGGCCGCGGAACACGCACCGGCTGGGTACGGGCGCGTTCCGCGGCTTTGATCTGCGGCTCGATTGCCTGCCTGGCGGCGGCTGCCGCCGGTTACATCAATCAGCCGGGAGGCATACCACTAGCCCGGCGGCGGCGCGCGGCTAGCCCGCATTTCGATTTTCTCAAAGATGCCGCGCTGGCCCGCTGTGCAACACGAATTCATCGGGGTGAATGACCACGACCGCTGCGTCCAGGCGAGCCGTGAGCGGCCCGGGGCGGCGGTCGTTTTTAGGCGCGGTTTCGAGTACCGGTGGGACCGCTTCGATGTAATGGATGGGGAGCTGACGTGAAAGGTGCGTGGAAAGCAGAGCGACAGCGGCGGCGGGAAGATTGAAACTTGGTTGCTGTTCTCGCGGCAGCGCTGGACGAGAAGTAGCTCAGCTTTCGACCGGATTCGGATACGGCGATTGAACTTTGGCCAGCGCCCGACCGGCCGCCGCGCGCACGGTCGCATGCTCATACGCGCGCTGTTGCATATCGGCCAGCAGCGAGACGACCAGGGCGTCGTCAACGGGGCTGACGATGGCCAACAACTCCACCAACTGGATTCGGCTGGCCGGCTTCCGCGTCGTCAGCAGCTCCAGCTTCAAGGCCTCGACGCTGGCGGGTCGCAACGCGCGCAGGCTGTCTTCGAGCGGCCGGCGCCGGAGGTCAGGGGTCTGACGCCAGTCATCGATCAGCTGAGAGAGGATCAGACGAAGGAGGGCGGGTTCCCCGTCGCTGCGCAGCGCGGAGACGACGGCGTTGCGGACTTCGGGATCGGGATGAGCAAACGCTTGCCGGATCTGGGTCAGGTCGCGGCGCAGAGCAGCGGAACGGATCCGAGGACGTAAGCGACGCCTGCCCGGCTTGCGGCGAAAGGGATAGGACTTCATGCGGGGCATCCTGTTGGTGTTCATCCGGGGAAAGGAAATAGGTCGATCGGAGCCGCGAAGCTATTGACAGCTGCGGAACCAATGAACCCTTTTGCCGTTAGAGCGCATCTAATTCTGGATGAGCAGACCTTTCGGTACTCCTGAAGAACTCGAACGCCGGCGCCGCCGGGGCATCGAACTCGTGCGCCAGGGCGAACGGCC
>JAEUIF010000651.1 GCA_016795185.1 Planctomycetia bacterium
GACATGCTTGGGCGGTGGCACTGATCGTACACGATCACGGGCGGGAGCCGCCCAAGCATGGCACCCGATTCCCAAAGTACCGAAAGAAGGATGAGCAGCTATTCCTCAAGGCTTGCAGCTTGAATTGCGCAACCGCTCCCAGTCGGCCCCCGTCATCTCGCGGCCTTCCCCGCGATCCTGCGAGGTCACGCCGGCCAGCAGCTTTTCCTCCAGTGTGGACCGCGCTTGCGCCTGATGCAGCAGGTCGAGCAGATAGTCGCTCGCGTCCTGGAAACCGCCCGCGGAGACCTGGTCCGCGACAAAGTTTTCGAGTGGTTCGGACAACTGAATGGAAATGGTGGTCAACGTCGCGTTCCTCCCACCAGCTAGCATCGGCGATGCACGGTGGGGCTGTCAAGGCTGCCCGCATGCAAAAAGCCCGCGCCGTCCGCAGTCGGCGGGACGGCGCGGGCCAGAAGCTCGGATCGTTCATCACGCCGCCAGGTCGGCGGTATCCTCATCGGCGGTCTGCGTGGCGCGGGCCTCGCAGGCGTTAATCAGGCCGCGGAAGACCTGGATGTCCAGGCCAGAAGCGCTGGCCGAGGCGGGCCGCCATTGCACGCCCAGCACCCACCAGTTTTCCTTCTCGTGCTCGATGGCTTCGACGACGCCGTCCAGCGCCGTGGCGCTGACGCGGAAGCCGCGCGCGATGCGCTGCACCGCTTGCCGATGCTCGCTGTTGACGACTACTTCGCCCTCGCCGTAGAGGTCGGCCAGGTAAGTATCCTCGATGACGTTGATGGCGTGCCGGAGGCCCTTTTCCGGCGGGTGGCGGTGTTGTAAGGCTTCAGGCAGCTCGCGCGGCAGGTCGGTGTGCAACGAACCGCCCAGCGCCAGGTTGAGCGCCAGCATGCCGTGGTCGATGGCCAGCAGGGGAATTTGGTGCTCGCGGCAAAAGCGGACCAGTTCCTCGGAATCGGCCAGGTGCTGGGGCGTCTGCCCGTGGCCGTTGCCGAGCACCACACCGTCGATGTCGTGGAGAATTTCCTTCCACGACAGGTCGGCGGTCTTCTCGGGGAGAAACACCGGGGTGGCGCTCGCCGCCTTGATCGTGCCGGCATAACCGACGGACCAGAGCGCGAAGTTGCGCACGTCCTGGGCGGTTTCTTCCTCGGTGCCGTAGATGCCGATGCGAATGGAGGAGGTGACGTCGAACATGAAGGACTCCTTTCCTCGACGCGAAGCTGGAACAGGAGCCGTTCGGAAATTCCATTTCCGGAACGACTCGGAAAATGATTTTAGGTAGTATAAACGGGTGGGATTGGAAATGCCAGCATCTTTTTCGGCGCCTCGGTCCTGTGACGGAACTTCGCCCCCAGTCCTGGCTGCCGACGCCGCGCCGGCCCGATTCGGGAGCCCCTGCATGCCCATACTGCTGCGCGCCCTCATTCTGGAGGATGTCGACGCCGATGCCGAACTGATAGTGCTCGAACTGCAACGCCACCAGTTCGAGGTGGATTGGCAGCGGGTGGATACGGAAGCCGATTTCGCGGCGCAGTTGCGTCCTGGGCTGGACGTGGTGCTGGCGGATTACACCCTGCCGCAGTTCGACGCGCTCGGCGCGCTGCACTTGCTCCGTGAGCGCGGTCTGGACATCCCGTTTATTCTGGTGACCGGCACCGTCGGCGATGAGAAAGCGGTCGAGTGCATCAAGCAGGGCGCTACCGATTACATCCTCAAGGACCGCATGGCCCGCCTGGGGCCTGCTGTCTTGCAGGCGCTGAGCCAGCGCCGGCTGCGCCTGGAAAGCGCGGAAGCCCTGGCGGAATTGCGGCGCACCGACGAGACGCTGCAAACCGTGATTCAGGCGTCGCCGCTGGCCATCGTCGTCATCGACCGCGCTTGTCATGTCGTGGTCTGGAACGACACGGCGGAGAAGCTCTTCGGCTGGAAGAATGACGATGTGGTCGGCCGCATGCTGCCGATCATTCCCCTCGAACAGCGGGCGGCCTTCTACCGCGAGGTGGCGGGCGAGTTTGAAGGCGAGCAGCGCAGCGGTCAGGAAGTCCAGCGCCTGCACCAGAACGGCACGCTGGTGGACGTGACCCTGTGGACCTCGCCGTTGCGCAACAACCAGGGTGAGATCGTCAGCATCCTGTCCATGTTCGCCGACGCCACGGGTCGTAAACAACTCGAACAGCAGTTCCTGCAAGCGCAGAAGCTCGAATCGATCGGCCGGCTGGCGGGCGGCGTGGCCCACGATTTCAACAATCTGCTGACGGTCATTTCCGGCTTCAGCGAGATGATGCTGGGCACCTTGCCCGAGAACACGCTGGCGGGCCGGGGCATTCGCGAAATCCGCAAGGCAGCCGAACGCGCTGCCCTGCTCACCCGCCAACTGCTGGCCTTCAGCCGCAAGGAAATTGCAGCGCCGGTCGATCTCGACCCCAACGCCCTGATCCGCGACATGGACAAGATGCTCCGCCGTCTGATCGGCGAAGACATCGACCTGATCTGCGTGCTCGACCCCGGCCTGGCGCCCGTGCGCGCCGACCCCGGCCAGTTCGAGCAAATCCTGATGAACCTGACAATCAACGCCCGCGACGCCATGCCCCAGGGCGGCCAGATCACCATCCAGACGCGCAACATCTCGGCGGCGGAAATCGCGAAGCTGGGCCGGCAACCCACGGCGGCGGCTTACGTGCTGCTCGCCATCGCCGATACCGGCGTCGGCATGAGCGCCGAGATCCGCTCGCATATCTTTGAACCGTTCTTCACCACCAAGGAGCCGGGCAAGGGCACCGGTCTGGGCCTGCCGACGGTCTACGGCATCGTCACGCAGAACCAGGGGTTTCTCGAAGTGGACAGCACGCCCGGCCAGGGCACGACCTTCCGCATTTACTGGCCCGCCATCGCCGCCATCCAGCCCCTGGGCAAGTCCGACCCCAACCTGCGCCGCGCCGCTCTGGGCAGCGAAACCGTGCTGCTGGCCGAGGACGAGGACGGTGTCCGTCAGCTGGCTGCCATGGTGCTGAAAGCCAACGGCTACACGGTCCTGGAGGCCCGCAACGGCAGCGACGCCCTGGAAATCGTCCGCCAGCATCCCCAAACGATTCACATGCTCGTGACCGATGTGGTCATGCCCCGCATGAACGGCCAGCAGCTGGCCGAGCAGAGCGCGGCCATCCGGCCGGAAATGCGCGTCATCTTCATCACCGGCTACACGGACGATTCCACGGTGCGCCAGCAACTCACCAAGGCGGGCGTCACCCTGGTGCAGAAGCCGTTCTCGCCGTCCGATCTGGTCCGCAAGGTCCGCGAAGTGCTGGATCAGCCGAGGTAGAGTCTATAACCGTGCGCCAGTCGGCCCTGGAATGGCCTGGGTGCGGAGTACAGGTCCGCAGGGGGCGAATCGGAGTTCAGCCCCGCAGGGGCTGAAAAACCGCAAAGGGTTCGGCGCACCGTTGCATTCAGACGGCATACAGCGTCCTCCCCTGGTGCCCCCTGCCGGTGCGGAAGCCGCTTGACCGCCTGTCATTCCCGCCTAGACTGACCCCAACAATCTCACCAACCGCGGCCCGTGTCCTGCGACAACGACGGAGGCTCCTCATGGCGACGGCAACCAGCGCGCTGCAGCGCATGTACATCGACGGTCAGTGGACCGAAGCGGAAGGCGGGCGGACCAAGGCCGTCATCAATCCGGCGACCGAGGAGACGCTGGCCGAGGTCGCTTACGGCGGCCGGCCGGAAGCGCGCCGCGCCATCGAGGCGGCCCACAAGGCCATGCCCGCCTGGATGAAGCTGACGCCATACGACCGCGCCAAGGTGCTGAAGAAGACCGCCGACCTGATGCGCGACCGCGTCGATACCATCGCCAAGACCCTGACGCTGGAGCAGGGCAAGCCGGTCGCCGAGGCCAAGGCGGAAATCCTGCACGCCGCCGATACCTTCGAGTGGTTCGCCGAGGAAGGCAAGCGGGCTTACGGGCAGATCATTCCCCACAGCGTTCCGGGCAAGCGGCACGTCACGCTGAAGCATCCGGTCGGCGTGGTTGGAGCCATCACACCCTGGAACTTCCCGGTGACGCTGCCGGCGCGGAAGATCGCGCCGGCCCTGGCCGCCGGCTGCACCATTGTCATCAAACCGGCGGAACAGACGCCGCTGTGCATGATTCAACTGCTCGAATGCCTGCTCGAAGCCGGCGCGCCGCCCGGCGTGGTCAACCTGGTCATCGGCGAAGGGCCGGCCATCGGCGAGGAGTTCTTGCAGAACCCGCTCTGCCGCAAGCTGAGCTTCACGGGTAGCACGGCGGTGGGCAAGCAGCTGATGCGGGGCGCGGCCGATCAGGTGAAGCGGCTAAGTCTGGAACTGGGCGGGCACGCGCCGTTCATCGTCTTCCCGGACGCTGATCCGGAAGTCGGCGCGAAGATCGCCGTCACCGGCAAGTTTCGCAACAACGGCCAGGTGTGCATCGCACCGAGTCGCTTCTACGTTCACAAGGACGTGGAGAAGAAGTTCACCGAGGCGGCGGTCGAATTCTCCCGCGCCCTGAAGCTGGGCAACGGTGTGGAGCCGGGCGTCGAGGTCGGCCCGATGATCGAGGAACGGGCGCGGGACAAGACCGTTGGCCTGATCGACGACGCGCGCAAGACCGGCGCTACCGTGCTGACCGGCGGCAAGAAGAGCGACCGCTTCGCCAAGGGCTTCTTCTTCGAGCCGACGGTGCTCAACAACCTGTCGCCCGATTCCAAGATTCTCACCGAGGAGCCCTTCGCGCCGGTGATGCCGCTCCTGAACTTCAGCAACCTCGACGACGTGATCCGCGCCGCGAACAACACGCGCTACGGTCTGTCCGCTTATGTCTTCACCAACGACCTGAGCATCGCCTGGAAGATGGCGGAGGGGCTGGAAGCCGGCATCATCGGTATCAACGATCCGGTGCCGGCCGCGCCGCAGTGCCCGTTCGGCGGCATGAAGGAAAGCGGCCTGGGCCGCGAACTCGCGCACGAGGGGCTCGAAGCCTATTTGGAAACCAAGTATGTGTCCTGGAAATTGAAGGACTGACCATGAACGAGCTAGCCGAAAGCCCCCTGGACGTGCTGCCGGCGACCGGCAATCGACGCTCGACCGGCAAGGGCGTGCGAGTCGCGGCCGGTGCGTGCCTGACGCTGGCGGGCCTGGTGCTGATCGTGCTCGGCGGCTGTTTCCTGATCGGCGCGATGGAGATCGTGGACCGGCACTTTCGCTTCCACCACAACTACGACCTGACCGGCGAGGCGCGCACCCTGGTACACTGGTGCTATGGGGCAGGCGTGGTCTGCC
>JAEUIF010000783.1 GCA_016795185.1 Planctomycetia bacterium
CGCTCCCGCGAACACCAGCGTGGGCACGCTGCTGAAGGTCGCCTTCTCGCGGTGGCGCATCGAACGCTGCTTCGAGGATCAAAAAAGCGAGATTGGGCTCGATCAGTACGAGGGGAGACGCTACCTCGGACTGAAACGACACCTGATCTTGTCGAGCGTGAGTTACCTGTTCTTGGCCCGAGTGCGGGAAGAATGGGTGGGGGAAAAATCCGGACCTAACGGTGTGCCAGCTCCATACGGCAATGGCGGCGCTGGTGCGCTCGTGGTGGCTTGAGCAACCGGTTTCGGCCCGACTGCTGGAGAAGACGGCTGCGAAGATCAACGGCCAGCAGCAACGCAACGCCCGCTCGCGGCGCAGCCACACGAAAAAGACACGCCAGCGCTTGCGAGAGTTAGGCATCCGACTCACTCAGTTGCCGCGTTGCAGTTGGACCTAGCGTTGTAGAATTAGCGTCTCCTGCCCAGGCGCCCTGGATGACGGCGCTTTTTTTCTGGCCGGGGCGCAGCTGCGCGGGCGGGCGTTTGCTAGTAGGCTAACGGCATGGACGAGCCGGCCTGTCCGGGTTGCCGGGCCCTGTTGCAGCGGATCGCCGCCCTCGAAGCCCGCGTCGCCGAACTGACGCGGCGGCTCGAGGACGCCACGCGCGCCGGCAAACGCCAGGCCGCCCCCTTCCGTAAGGGGCCGCCGCAAGACCAGCCGCGCACTCCCGGCCGCAAGGCCGGCGCCGCCCACGGCACCCACGGCCACCGGCAGCCACCCCCGCCGGAGCAGCTCGACGAGGTCCACCACGCCGCCCTGCCGCCCGCCTGCCCCGACTGCGGCGGCCGCGTCGACGAGACCCACGTCGCCTGCCAGTACCAGGTCGAGCTGCCGCGCCGGTCCGTGCACCGCCAGTTCCACGTCCACGTCGGCCAGTGCCGGCAGTGCGGCCAGCGCGTGCAGGGCCGCCATCCGCTGCAGACCTCCGCCGCCCTCGGCGCCGCCGCCGCCCAGCTCGGCCCCGACCTCCAAGCCGCCATCGTCGTCCTCAACAAACGCGCCGGCCTGGCCCACGGCAAGATCAGCCGCACCCTGCGCGACCTGTTCGGCATCAGCGTGACCCGCGGCGCCTGCCCCCAGGTCGTGCTCCGCGCCGGCCGCCACTGTCAGCCCACCTACACCGCCATCGAGGAGGCGACGCGCACGGCCGCCTGGCTGGTCCCCGACGAGACCGGCTGGCGGATCGGAGGGCGCCCCGCCTGGCTCCACGCCTGGGTCGGTCCGCAGGCGACCTGCTATGCGATCGACCCGAAGCGCAGTGCGGACCGGCTGCAGGTCGTGATCGGCCGGGACTGGGACGGGGTCCTGATCCATGACGGCTTCGAGTCCTACGACCGTTTCCAACAGGCGCTGCACCAGCAATGCGTCGCCCACCTGCTGCGCCGGGCGGACGAACTGCTGGCCAGCGCCCGCGGCGGCGCCGTGCGCTTCCCGCGGCAGGTGCAGGCGCTGCTCCGCGCCGGCCTGGCCGACCGCGCCCGGCTGACGACGGCGGGGGCCGAGCCGGAAGTGTGGGAGACGATCCGCTGGCAGCGGACGGTGGAGCTGGCGGCGCTGCTGGAACGGCCGAAGACGCACCCGGGCAACGCGGCGCTGGCGGGCCACCTGGCCGCCCATCTCGACGAATGGTTCACGTTTCTGGAGGTGCCGGGCCTGGATGCGACCAACTGGCGGGCCGAGCAAGCGATCCGGCCGGCGGTGGTGAACCGCAAGGTCTGGGGCGGCAACCGCACGGCGGCCGGGGCGACGGCCCAAGCCGTGCTCACCTCCGTGCTGGCCACCTGCCAGCGGCAGGCCCGCAGCGCGCTGGACTACGTCAGCCAGACGCTGCGCGGCTGGGCCACCGCCCTGCTGCCCGCTCAGGCGCTGGCAATGCGCTAAACAATGACGATTTGGACAGGGGAGTTATCTTTCTTGGCGAGGCTTGGGGAGTGGTAAGTTGTGTCGCTTTGCATACGCGCCGGCACGGTCCCTGATGCCTTGGTTGGAACTGATTTTTCGCCAACCTTGTATTCCGTTCAACTCTGTAACGATCCGCTTGTACGGCACCCCACAGCAGCACTGTTCGTAAATCCACGCGTCTCTGGCCTCATCTAGTAATCGCGCACGATCGGCTTTCTGGCCGTCAGGATGCTTTGACGTCAAAGGTTGCAACGGCGCCGTCGTGCCTTCAAGGTCTTCGCGAATGGCGAGAATCAGCACGCGGACCAGCACATTTTTTGCCCCGTCGGGGTTGGCAGCGGTCCATTGCCGAGCGTCCTCGAATACGCCCCAAGGTCTCGATCCAAGCGCGTCCTGAAGCACTTTCCCGAAGCTCTTATTGGGCCACTCGGGGGCCAATCGCATCAAGGAGGCGACCGCGGGGACTAGACCAAGCTCTTCAAAAGGAGTGGGAATTCTCAGGATGTTTCTGACGAGGAGGTGTTCCCTAACCTGAATTGCGCACCGTGTCCTTGAAAAAAGAACCTCCGGTTGTAAGTAAGTTGCAGCTGACGCAAACCTTACCACAACACGGAGGCTCAAGTTCATGACCGCAGACTGTCCCCGTCAACTTACGCTCTGGGACCTCGGCCCGCAACAGGTCACCGTCGATTTCCAGGGCGGCACCCTGGTCACCGATGCCGGCCTGCTCGCCCTCCGCGCCCTCGACCGGGACCTCGGCGTCGTCGCTGGCCTGGCCTGGCCGCCCGCCTGCCCGATCCGCGCGACCAACGCTTCGTCACCCAGGCGCGCGAAACGATCCTGACCCAGCAGGTCTACCAAATTCTCGCCGACTACCCCGATGCCAACGACGCCCAGCGGCTGCGCCACGATCCGCTCTTCCAAACCCTGGCCGAGGTCGCGCCCACCCCCGCCACCCCCTTGGCCAGCGGCTCGACCCTCAATCGCTTCCAGCACGCCTTCACCCGCCGCCAAGCGGACCGGCCCCCGGAGGAACGGTCCGTGCTCCGCGAGGTGGATGCGGCTCAAAGCCAGCGCCTGAAAATCCTCAACGCCTACTTGCCCGAGCTGTTCTGCCGTACGCGCCGGCCGGCGCCGACCGCCGTCACCATCGACCGGGACGCCTCCGACGATCCGACGCACGGTCAACAAGTGCTGGCCGGCTTTCACGGTTACTACGACCAGCACCAGTATTTTCCGCTGTTCGCCTTCGATGGGGACACCGGCTTTCCGCTGGCCGCCTGGCTGCGGCCGGGCACGGTCCATGCCAGTTGCGGCGCCGTGGACACCTTGCGCACCATCGTCGAGCAACTGCGGGCCACCTGGCCGGAGGTGGCCATCAGCGTGCGCGGCGACAACGGCCTGGCCGTGCCGGAGCTGTACGACTACTGCGAGCAGGCGGGCTTGCTCTACGCCTTCGGCTACGCCAGCAACGCCGTGCTGCAAGAGCGGACGGACGCTGGGTTGGCCGACCTGGAAACCTACTACCACTGGTACCGGCACCGCGAGCCGCACGTGCAGCGCTTTGAGTCGATCACCGACTATCAGGCGGGCAGCTGGCCGCACCCGCGGCGGCTCGTGGCCAAGCGGGAGATCAACCGTCACG
>JAEUIF010000831.1 GCA_016795185.1 Planctomycetia bacterium
CGTGGTATTCCGCGCCGTCGACCGCAACCTGAACGCGGAGGTGGTCGTCAAGGCGCCGCGCCAGGGCTTGCTCGACGACCCGAAGTTCGCGGGCCGTTTCGCCCGCGAAATTCGCTCTCTGGTGCAGCTGCCGCACCCGCACATCGTCAAGGTGCTGGACGTGGGCGAGCACGAGGGCGTGCCCTTCGCCGTCATGCAGTACCTCTCCGGCGGCACGCTGCGCGGCCGGCTCAACGCCGACGGCACCCTCACCCAGTCCCTGCCGCCCGCCCAACTGCTCGCCTGGCTGCCCGACGTGGCCGAAGCGCTCGACTACATCCATGCGCGCGGCTACATCCACCGCGACGTGAAGCCGGAGAACATCCTGTTCGACGGCGCGGGCCATGTCTACCTGAGCGATTTCGGCATCGCCAAGGTCGTCGCCGACGCGCAGACGAACCTGACCGGCACCGGCGCGGTGGTCGGCACGCCGCACTACATGTCACCGGAGCAACTGCACGAAAAGCCGCTCGACGGCCGGGTCGATCAGTACGCGCTGGGCGTGCTGGTCTACGAAATTCTGGCCGGCCGCCGACCGTTCGAGGGGCCGAGCGCCCTGGTCATCGCCCTGCACATGACGCAGGCCGCCCCGCCGCTGCACCAGACCGCCCCCGGCGTGTCGCCGCGCCTGTCGGCCGTTGTCGGCCAGGCGCTGGAAAAAGACCCGGTGCAGCGCTTCCCGAATTGCCGGGCTTTCGCCCAGGCGCTGGTGGCCGAGGTGCGCGGCGACACGCCCGCCGAGGCGATCCTGACGGTACAGCCCGCGCCGGCGACCGAACCGCTGACCAGTTCCGTGCGCTGCCCGGGTTGTGGAGAGCACGTGGCGGCGCGCCTGCGGGCCGGGGAGCAGCGCGTCCACTGCCCGCGCTGCGGCGAAGTCTTTCAACCCCCGCGTCTCTTCCGTCCGCAGCCCGTTCTGCACGACACGCGCACGAATGAGCCCACGCTGCCGGCGAGCCAAACCGCCGCGCCGCGCCCTTCGCGCGCCGCCGGTTGCCTGGCCGTGCTGAGCCTGCTGTTCGCGGCGCCGGCCGCGCTCCTGCCGTTGGCGGTGTTCTTGCCCACGTACCTCGTCGGCGACGCCTACATGACACTCGCTTCGGTGTCGGTCTTCCTGGGGCTGGCGCTGGGCTGCCCATCGGTCGCGCTGGCGGTCGCGGGCCTGTTCTTCGTCCGCCGCAGCGCGCGGCGCGGGTCGGCCTTGCTCCTGCTGCTGCTGGCCCTGTGCGCCGGCCTGGGGGCCATGCTGTTCGGCGTGGGCGCGTATGTCGCGGTCGGCGTGCCGGTCGCCCGCGAAGCCGCGCACGACATGACCGCGAAGAACAATCTCCGGCAGCTCGGCACTGCGCTGCACACCTACGAACTGGCCCACGCGGCGTTGCCGCCGGCCGAGCGGAATGGCCTGAGCTGGCGCGTCCACCTGCTGCCCTTCCTCGACTATGAACCGCTGTATCGTCAGTTCAAGCTCGACGAACCGTGGGACAGTCCGCACAACCTGCCGCTGGCGTGGCGTCTGCCGGCCGTCTACCGCGATCCGTTCACCACCGGCGACCCCGACGGCAAGACCTACTACCGCGTGCTGGTCGGCCCCGGCACGGCCTGGAAACGCGAGACCGGCACGAAGCTGTCAGAATTTTGGGATGGCCTGTCGAACACCATCCTGGTCGTGGAAGCGGCCGAACCAGTCATCTGGAGCAAGCCCGACGAACTGACCTACGATCCGCAAGGATTGCTGCCTGCCTTTCGCGTCTCGAAGCGTGGCGAGTTCCGCGCCCTGTTCGCGGACGGCAGCGTGCAGCGGCTGCCGGCCTGGAACAACGACCAGACGCTGCGCGCCTACATCACCGCCAACGGCAAGGAATTCGTGCCGTTTCCAGGGCGGTGAGTCTTGAAGTTCGTAGTTCCGCCTTCAGGCGGTCGAGTCGCTCGACCGCCTGAAGGCGGAACTACGAACCAGGATTCCGGAACAGACCCTGCAATCCGGCTCCGCCGTCCGTTACCATGAAGGCCGTCTGATGAATACCCCCGTTCGGTCGAGGTGCCCATGTCCCTCACGTTCGCCTGCGAGTGCGGCAAGCAACTCCGCGCTCCCGAAGAATTCGTCGGCCGGCAAACGAAGTGCCCCGGTTGCGGCCGTTCGGTGACGGTCCCGGCCGCCACCGCGGCGACGCTGCCAGCCCCAGCCCTGCAAGCCATTGCTGCCGCGCCGGCTCTCGCGCCTGCCGACCCACTTCCGACAGCAGCGGTGGAGCCGCGCATCAGCCCCCTGGCGTCTTCCAGTATCGGACTGGCGGCGCTGGCCGTGGTCCTGCCGCTGCTGCTCGGCATTCCGGTGGCGGTCTGGCTCAGCGCCGGCTGGGCCGTCGTCGTGTCGCTGTGCATGCCGCTGAGCCTCGGCGTGCCGGCGGCCATCCTGGGCATCATCGGCCTGAGCGCGATCAATCGCGGCGACGGCCGCTTGACCGGCCGCGGCCTGGCCATCGGCGGGCTGGTACTCGGCCTGGCGGCGTCCATCCTGGGCGTGGTCGTGGGTGTCGGCTCCGGGTTCGTGGTCGCCCTGAACACTACCAAGAACTCCGCCAATCGCGTCGTCTCCGCCAACAACCTGCGCCAGATCGGCCTCGCCATGCTGGTCTATCATGACGCAGTGGGCAACCTGCCGGTCGCGGACAAGAAAGTCACACCGCTGGGGCAAGCGAAGGGCCTGAGCTGGCGCGTCGATCTTTTGCCCTTGCTCGAGGAGAACGAACTGTATGCACAGTTCAAGCTCGACGAACCCTGGGACAGCCCGCACAACCTGAAGCTGGTCCAGCGCATGCCCCAGATTTACCGGTCGCCACGCTTCGAGTACCGGGGCGACGGCAAGACCTACTACCGGGCTCTGATTGGCCCGCACACCATTCTGGGCGGCCCCAAGCCCTTCACCCTGGGAAAGGTCCAGAACTTCGACGGGGCCGACTCGACTCTGATGGTGGTCGAAGCGGCCGAGCCGGTCATCTGGACCAAGCCGGATGAACTGGTCTACGACCCGAACGGCCCACTGCCGAAGTTCGGCGGCCCGAAGCAAGGCGACTTCGTGGCCGTATTCGCCGACGCCCATGTGGAGACGCTCTCGCCCAAGCTGGGCGAGAAAACCCTGCGGGCGTACATCACCGTGGACGGCAACGAAACAATTCCGCCGCGCTGAGGCGGTCTGCAAGCCCGGGTGGCACGTCCCTCGGTATTCCGAGGCCGTGCGAGCGACAGGCCACCCTGAATAAATGAAGTCGTTGCAAGGTTCCGCACGCCCTCGGAGTACCGAGGGACGTGCCACCCGCCGTTTGGTGCTGTGATTGGCACCCCAGAGGTTGCTGGGCAAGAAAGGCGATTCTCGGCAATGGCTGATGCCCCATGCTGCTAGCGTCGGGTGTCATGCGGGGGCAACCAAGTGGCACGCCACTCGGGACTTCGCGAGCGTGCCGGAAGCAACAGGACCACACCGCCGTGGCAGGTCTGTCAATACTGGAGCGCTCCTGTCAATTATCGCCCATCCTACCCGCGGACGACGATTCCGGTCCGGCCCAGTTCAAGGAACGAGTGCGACCCAAACTCGCGGATGATATCCGGGAGGAGCGGCGTCATGAGCGCCTCCAGGTCTCGGTTGCTGATGTTCCCGGTCGAGATCAGCAGCAACTTCGGCGGACGCCTTCGGAGGAGGTGCGAGTCCACGAAATCCGCGTCCTTCGTGACCACCACGCGCTGCTCCCGGTCGGCCAGGTCGTTGATCTGTTCGTCGGTCGTCCGGTTTGCGTCCGGCAGGTCCAGCGTGTGGATGGCGTTGCAACCAGCGGCCGTCAACCAGGCCGTCAACCGACGAGGCAAATGGGCGTCCACCAGAAAGTTCATGGGTTCACCGGCTGGAGGCGGCGGGTCTGGGCCAGCCGGGCGGCGAATGCCAGGACGGCCAGCAGGTCCTCCCGCTCGAGATCCTCGTAGTCGGTCAGAATCTCGTCCAGGGTCATGCCGGAACTGAGCAGTTCCAGTAACGTTTCGACGGGATAGCGCAGCCCGCGCACGCACGGCTTGCCGTGGCAAATTGCCGGATCGATCGTGATGCGAGAAATCAACGTGTCCATGCTGACCCTGTCCAGTTGACGTGCTGCTTACCGACTGCCCTGGTTGATTCTATCACGGTATGCCGCGTGCCGCACGACTGCATCCCGTGCCCGCTCGGTGCTACCGAAGCGTCCTGCACGCGCTCTATCGGTTCGACTGGCACGCCCTCGGAGTACCGAGGGACGTGCCACCCGACCGCGTAGGTCAGGCTTTCCAGCCTGACCGAAGTGTCTGCGATGTGTTACCAGTCCAGGGCGCATCAGTCAGGCTGGAAAGCCTGACCTACAGGGATTGCTTCTGCCGCGCCGAGGCAGTCCGCGACCGCCACCACCCGCTTCAGCTCCGCCGGGTGCCGGCAGAACCAGCCGAGCACCAGCGAGACGCCTTCCATCTCTTCCACCTGGCGCGTGGCGGTGCTGTGTTTCTTCTCGAAGACGGCGCGCACCGTCAGGGCGGCGCGTTCGCGCTCCTCGGCGTCGAGTGGGGCCGGCAGCGCTGCTGCCACGTAGCCGCGACGTATCAGGTACCAGGTCTGCCCGCCGCCGTGGTCCGTCGCCGGGTAGATGAAGTTGAACTGCTCGCGTGCCTGCCGGAGCCGGGCCAGCTGCTTCGTCACCCAGCCCAGCGCTTTCAGCTTTTCGTGCAGGACCGCGGCGCGCTCGAAGGCCAGCTCCGTCGCGGCTTGCTGCATCTGCGCTTCGAGCGAGGTCAGCACGGCGGAGTCCGCGCCGTCCAGGAAGGCGCGGGCCGCCTGCACCTGGACCGTATAGCTGGACCGGCTGCACAGGGCAGCGCACGGCCCCAGGCAGGTGCCGATCTCGTAGCGCAGACAGCCCGCCGCCCGCTCGTCTTCCGCGAATAACTTCGCCTGGTCGGCGAATGCCATGGTCTGCGCCTGCGGGCAGTCGCGCAGCCGGTACCAGTCATTGAGCCAGCGCGCCGCCTGGCGGCTTTGCGGCCCCGCGATGATCGGTCCCCACAGGCCGACCAGGCCGCGCGGCGGCTTGCGAGTGAGGAAGAGATAGGGCGCGGGCCTGCGGCCCAGGCACAGGAACGTGCGCGGGCGACGGCCCGGCTGGCCCTGGACGTTGAACTCCGGCCGCCAGCGCTGGATCAGTTCCAGCTCGCGCAGCAGGGCGGCGAACTCGCTGGGGACGTACTCCCAGCAGATGGTGCGCGTATGCCGCAGGATTCTTCCCGCCTTCGGATCGCGGCTCTTCTTGCGGAAGTAGCTGAGCAGCCGGCAGCGCAAATTCTTCGCCTTGCCGACGTAGATCAGCTCGCCGCGCGCGTCGAGCATGCCGTAGATGCCGGGCCGCTGCGGGCATTCCTGGCGCACCCGGGCGCGCAGCTGCGTGGACCGGCTGCCCTGAACCTGGACCGGCGCAGCTGCGCCAGCTGACGTGGCCAGGCGATTCTTGCCGAAGCCGGTGAACGGTTGGCGGCCGAAGAGCGCGCCCATGTCGGTTCCTTCCGCTGACTGTGAAATAGATCGATTATCGGGGCTTTTTCGCAAACTTCAGGCTGGTGGGCGGCCCTGCCCGATCCTCGGGGCGCGCGATCCGCGAAATTGGGCTCTTGACAGGATAGTGTACAAAGGTTTATATTCCCGGCGGCATCTCGGGGATGCCAGCGCCGGGGCCGTCCAGCTGGGACTTTGGGGACGGCTCCGGTTTGCTTCTTTTTTGGACGTTTGATTTACTCCAAATTGCTTGGCAATTCCCGTTCGTAGTTCCGCCTTCAGGCGGTCGAGTCGCTCGCCGCCTGAAGGCGGAACTACGAACTTCAGAATGGCGGTAGCCACCCCCGCTTTCCAGTATGATATGCCGAAATCGAACCGGCAATCAGGGGGGTATCCGCCGTCATGCAGCATCAACAGCTGGTCACCATCCAGCAGCATCTCTACGAGGAGCAGCGCCGCAACTACCCGCAGGCCAGCGGTGAGTTTTCCTGGCTGCTGTCGGGCATCACGCTGGCCACCAAGATCATCGGCGACCGCGTCCGCCGCGCCGGCCTGACCGATATCCTCGGCGTTACCGGCGACCAGAACGTCCAGGGCGAACTGGTGCAGAAGCTCGACGTTTTCGCCAACCAGGCGCTCTTGCACTGCCTGGGCAGCCGGGGCAACGTGGCCATCATGGCTTCCGAGGAAGGCGAGCATGCCATCGTCGTCGACCGCGACCGCAAGCACGGCAAGTACGTGGTCGTCTTCGACCCGCTCGACGGTTCCAGCAACATCGACGTCAACGTCAACGTCGGCACCATCTTCTCGATCCTGCGACGCGAGCCCGATGCCACCGGCACCCGCGAGCCGCTGGCCGACGTGCTGCAACCGGGCCGCAAGCAGCTGGCGGCCGGCTACGTCGTCTACGGTTCCTCGACCATGCTGGTCTACACCACGGGCCACGGCGTCTACGGCTTCACGCTCGACCCGAGCATCGGCGCGTACATCATCAGCCACGAGCGCATCACGATGCCGAAGCAGGGCAGCCTCTATTCCGTGAACGAAGCCAACTCCGATACCTTCCCCGAGGGCTATCGCCGCTACCTGGCTCACCTGCGCTCGGGGGAGGCGGGCAAGACCTACTCGTCGCGCTACATCGGTTCGCTGGTGGCGGACTTTCACCGCACGCTGCTCAAGGGCGGCGTCTTCCTCTACCCGCCGACGATTCACTATCCGCAGGGCAAGCTGCGGCTGATGTACGAGGCGAACCCCATCGCCTTCCTGGCGGAGCAGGCCGGCGGCCGGGCCATCGACGGCCAGGGCGACATCCTCGACCTGCAACCGACGGCGCTGCACCAGCGCACGCCGCTGATCGTCGGCAGCCAGAAGGAAATTGAGATGCTGTTGCAGTTCGTGAGGTGAGGCAGCATGGAATGGCCCGCACAGCGGACCTTACGAAACATCGCTCGGGTGCGATGCTGGGGCGGTGGCACCCGACAAGAAGTTCGTAGTTCCGCCTTCAGGCGGCGAGCGACTCGACCGCCTGAAGGCGGAACTACGAACTCGAATCGTCGAACGAGTGCTCAACCCACCTTCTCCAGGCAGCGCGCCAGATAACCTTGGCGTACCCGGTTAATCTCCTCGCTGACCTTCGCGGTGGATTCGAGAATCGGCACGCCGCGCGGCACCGGGTGCATGAAGATCTCGGTCCAACCGGCGTAGTCGATTTTCTTCAGCGCCGCCAGGATGGGGGTGAAATCGAGCGGCCCCCGGCCGGGCAGTTGCATCAACTGCTCATCCACGGGGCGCTTTTCCATCGCGCCCTTGCCGTGTTCCCAGGCGTAGAAGTGGACCACCTTCGGCCCGCAGTCGCGCACCACGCCGGCAATCACTTCCGGGTCTTGCGGCAAATGGTAGGGCGCGAGGGCAATGCCCAGGTGCTTCGACGGTGAGAACTCCGCCAGCCAGCGCAGCGACTCCGGCCGGTTGATCATCGTGTTGCCGTGGTTCTCGATGGCGATGGTGACGCCATGCTTGGCCGCCGCCTCGACCTGCGGCTTCAGCTGCTCGACGAAGTTCTTGATGGCCGTCTTCAATTCGTCGCCGCGCAGTTCCTTCGAGCCGCCGCTGCCGGTGACGATGATGCTCGCGCCGAAGCGCTGCGCCACGGCCATTTCGGGTTGCAGCTTCAACGGCCCGAGGTCGTAGCGGGTGAGCACGCCGAGCTTCGTCTTGTTCTTCTTCAGTAGTTCCTCGAAAGCGTCGAAGCCGAGTTGGTCCAGCTGCTCGCGCTGGTTGCCGTGTACGCGCGGCCAGAGGTCGATAACCTCCGCGCCGGTCTTGTTCACCTCGGGCAGCACGTCCGCCAGGCTGGCGGTGCCGTACATGCACGACGCCAGGGCATAGCGCAGCCGAAAGGGATTGGCGGCGGCGGCGGGCGCGGTCAAGCCGAGGCCAGCGACGGTAAGTCCGGCGGCTTGTCCCAGAAACTGGCGTCGAGTGGGGAGCGCGGCAAGCATGATGGCAACCTCGCGAGAGGGGTCGAATCACCGAAGTGAAACCCCAGCATGCGGGTACGGTCGCGATCGTGCGCCGTTCCAAACGTCGGCAAGCCAGGAGCTACGATCAACCTACTTTCCGGCAGCCAGCTCGTGGTACATTCAGGATGTTCGGCGCGACGCGATTTCATGCAGAATCAGGGGACTTATTGCTCAACAGAAAGTCCTGCTGGGTGCCATGCCCACGGCCTTGCGTGGGCATGGCACCCAAGCCACTGATTGAGCCAGATGACTCTTGCACCTACACTCGCGACTGGTGTGCCGTGCTGAACTCCCTGGAGGTGACCTCGATGTCTACCCGACCGACGCCGGATCGGCCGCGCTCCATCCGGTTGACCACTGGCAGCCCCGAGCGCCTCGGGGAGCACTTCACCTTTTGCATCGCCGTGCGCGGTCGCGAAGACTTCTACGACGCCGTCGAGCTGCCCGCCGACTACGGCCGGGGCTTCCGCGTCCACAAGGAAGGCGAGCCCGCTCCCTACGACGTGAACCTGGACGGCCGGCGTTCGACGTGCGAATGCCACGGTTTCGCCTTTCGCGGCACTTGCCGGCACCTGCGTGGGCTGTACGCTCTGGTCTGGCAAGGACTGCTGCCGCCCGTCGGCTCGGCCCCTTCCCTGGAAAGCCTGGATCGCGAATTCGGGCCCGCACCGCTGCCGGTCGTGCAGCCGCGTCGCGCGGGGTGAGCGCGGCCGCTGCCGAGTTTGCAACGCCGCGCGGCGCACGGTACATTTACACCACCCTTCCACTCCGCACCGTGCTTCACCCTGGAAAGGAACGGACCATGGCGCTCGACCGCGGCATCCAGTCGAAGATCAACGAAGTGGTGTCGGCCTGGACCGATGAAGGCCGCATGTTCACCGCCTTCGAGGTCTCCCTGAACCTGAAGGAACAGGGGGTGCGCGAGCGGCACCGCAACCTGCGCGACCACGTCCACCAGGCCATCTTCACGCTCGGCGGGCCGAAGGACTACTCGCGGACGCTGATGGACGTCGGCGCGCCGGAGCAGGCGTGGGTCTACCACCCGCAGACCAGCAGTCCGTACCGCTACCGGCCGCTCGACCGCACCGGGCACAGCGCGCTGCCGCCGGACGATCCGAACGTCGCGGTGCCCGCGCTGCGCCGGCAGCGCGGCCTGGTCTGGGGCTCGGCGGCGCAGGCTGGCGTGCCGCCCGGCGCCTACGGCACCGACCAGCGCGGCCGGGTTTGCATCCCGGTAACGCTGCTGCACGCCATCGGCGCGGGCGCGGGCGAGCGCGTCCGGGTGCAGTGCGCTGCCGGCCAGGAACAGCTGACGATTGAGGCCGAGGGCGAGGGTGACGGCGAGGGGGCGTCCGCCGATACCTCGTACACGGTGGAACCGGACGGCAACGTGCGGCTGACGCAGGCCACTTTGGAGAAGGCCGGCATCGGCGGGTTGCAGTGCTACCGCATCGCCGGCGATTCCTCGCGCATCACGGTGCGGGCTTTCGAGGAATGAGGTTGACCGTTTCGAGTCGGCAAACTGGGCAAGCGGGCGAAGACTGGTCTTCACCCGCTTGCCCAGGTTCACTCCTCAAGCCCTCCATACGCCGCGCCCGGCGGCAAGTTGCTCTCCATTCGTGCGTGTTCTTCTGGTAGATTCCCAAGCCCGCGGAGTGTATCACCCAAGCAAGTTCCGTTCCGGCCGCAAGGAGTGCGGCCCTGGGGCACGGCACCTCGGACAAGGAGGTCGGCGCTTGGCCTGCCAGTGGCGAATCCGGCACAAGCTGATGCTCGGCCTGGCCCTCGTCGTCGGCCTGGTGGTCGTGCTGCTGGGCGGTACGCTCAAGGGACTCGCGTCCTACCGCGCCACGGTCAACGTCTTCGACAGCAAGCTCGTCGAACTGCATGCCGTCCGCGAACTGAAAGCCAACGTGCTGCCGATCAGCGACCTGCGCGCCGGCATGCGCCGCGATGAAATCAAGCACCGCGTCCAGGTCGCCCGCGACGCCCTGGCCATCTATGAAGCCAAGTTGCAGGATACGCTTGCCCGCCAGCGCGACCCCGAAGGCGGCCTGCACGAGATGGAACTGATCGCCGGCATGCGCGAGCATTTCGCCGAGCTGGACCAGGCCATCGATTTGCTCGACGACAAGGGCGTCTCCAGCGCGCTGACCAGGCTGCTGCGCGACACCGACGAGATCTATGGTGCGATCTACGAGGACCTCTTCAAACGCATCAAGACCGCCAAGGCCGATTTCAAGACTTCGCTGGCGGTCGTGCTGACCATTGGCATCCTCGGCATCCTGCTGCTGACCGGCTTCCTGCGCTTCTTCTACCGCTGGACCTTCTACCCGTTGCGCGACCTGCAAGCGGGCGTCGGCCGGGTGGCTCAGGGCGATTTTGAACACAGCATCGACGTGAAGAGCGGCGATGAAATGGAAGAACTCGCCGCCGCCTTCAACGACATGACCCGCCGCCTGTGCGACATGTACCGCGACCTGGCCCGCCAGGTGAACGAACGCAGCCGGCAACTGGTACGTTCGGAACGGCTGGCCAGCGTCGGCTTCCTGGCCGCTGGCGTTGCACATGAAATCAACAACCCACTGGCCAGCATCGCCTTCTGCGGCGAAGCGCTCGAAGCCCGGCTGGCCACGCTCTTCGCCAACGAACCGTCCGCTGCGGTGCGTCCCGGTCTGGGCTTGCAGCTGGCGGCACCGCGCCAGGAACTGGCCGAGCAGCGCGAAGTCGTGGCCAAGTACCTGAAGATGATTCAGGACGAAGCCTTTCGCTGCAAGAACATCACGCAGCGCCTGCTGGAGTTCAGCCGCGGCGGCGAACGCAGCCGGGAACCGACCGACCTGGTCGAGATCGTGCAATCGGTGCTCGACATGGTGCAGCACCTGCCGAGCTACAAGGGCAAGAAGATTGACTTCAGCGGCGTCGAGGGGCCGAGGCCGCGTGCTTCGGCGGCCGTGGGCGTGCAGCCCGACGGCCGATTGATCGCCTGGGTCAACGCTCAGGAGATCAAGTCGGTGGTGCTGAACCTGATCGTCAATGCCCTGGACAGCATGGACGAGGGCGGCGCGCTGACCATCGCCCTGCGGCAGCACGAGCGCTCCGTGGAACTGGTCTTCTCCGACACGGGCTGCGGCATGACCGACGATGTGCTGGAGAACATCTTTGAACCGTTCTTCACCCGCAGCCGCACCGGCAAGGGCACCGGACTCGGCCTGTCGATCAGCCAACGCATCGTCAATCAGCATGGCGGTGAGATCGAGGCGGACAGCCCCGGCCCCAATCAGGGCAGCACGTTCACGGTGCGCGTGCCCCTGCAACCGCCCGAACCGGCCGCCGAGGAAGCACCCGCCCGGCTGGCGGCCTGATTCCGGGTAGGGTCCGCTGTGCGGACCGAGGCATGACGGAAGATTGGCCCTGTGACGGTCCGCACAGCGGACCCTACGACCACTGACCGAGTCGCTCGGACCCAGGAAGAGAACCCGTGGCCACCCAAAAGAGCTTGCGAATTCTGTTCGTGGACGATGAAAAGTCGCTCCAGGAGTTCATGCGCTCGGAGTTGCCGCGCCTGGGGCACGACGTCACCGTCTGCGGCGACGGCCGGGCGGCGTTGAAGGTGCTGGAGAAGAGCACCTTCGACGTGGCCATCCTCGACCTGCGCATGCCCGGCATGGGCGGCATCGAAGTGCTGGAGCACCTCAAGCAGGTGTCGCCGGACACCGATGCGATCATCATGACCGGCCACGCCAGCCAGGAAACCACCATTCAAGCCCTGCGCCTGGGGGCCTGCGATTACCTGACCAAGCCCTGCAAGCTGACCGAAATCGAGTCCGTGCTGGTGAAGGCATCCGCGCGGCGCGAGCTGAAGCACAAAAACCTGGCGCTGCAAACCCGCGTTCAGGCCGCCGAAGGCCCGAGCCAGCTGGTCGGTACTGCACCGGTGATGGTGCCCGTGCATCGACTGATCGCCACCGTGGCTCCGACCGATTCGACCGTGCTGATCCTCGGCGAAACCGGCACCGGCAAGGAACTGGCGGCGCGCACGCTGATGCAGCAGAGCAAGCGCGCCGACATGCCCTTCGTGCCCGTTAACTGCGGGGCGCTGACGCAAAACCTGGTCGAAAGCCAGCTATTCGGGCATCGCAAGGGCGCGTTCACCGGCGCGGACCGCGATCACAAGGGCTTCTTTGAAGTGGCCGACGGCGGCACGCTGTTCCTGGACGAACTCGGCGAGTTGGACCGCAACATTCAGGTAAAGCTGCTGCGCCTGCTGGAATCCGGCGAGATCTGCCGGCTGGGCGACAACGAGTCATTCCGGGTGGATGTGCGCATCGTCTGCGCCACCAACCGCGACCTGCGGCAGATGGTCAAGGAAGGCACCTTCCGCGAAGACCTTTATTTCCGCATCAATACGTTCGAGATTCGCCTGCCGCCGCTGCGCGAGCGCCGGCCGGATATTCCGGACCTGGCCCGCCACCTGCTGGCCCGCGCCGCGCGCCGGCCGCTGGAGCAGGTCCGGCACCTGCTGTCGGCCGAGGTCATCGACATCCTGCTCGACTACCACTGGCCGGGCAACGTCCGCGAACTGGCGAACGTGATGGAGCATTCCTACATTCTGTCGGGCGGCGGCGAGATCGCGCCGGACCACTTGCCGCACAACATCAAGCAACCGCTGGAGCCGGACACGCTGCCGATGTCGCCGACGATCCCGGTATCCCGACAGGCTGCACCGCTGGCTGCCGTGCCAGCGCCGGTCTCACCGTCAGGACGGACGCTGCGGGAAATCGAAATGGAGCACGTCTTGAAGGTGCTGGAGAAGCACAACCGCAACAAACCGGCGGCGGCGGCGGAACTCGGCATCAGCCTGAAGACGCTGTACAACAAGTTGAACCAGCTGGAAGAGGAACGGCGCTCGGCCGGTTAATTTTCGGACGTTTAGCCGCGAGCCGCAGGCGAGCGCTGGTCCCCAGCGCTCGCCTGCGGCTCGCGGCTAAACGGTCATACGATCCGCGCATAGCGCGCCACGATCGCCTTCGCCGTCCGCAACCCATCCACCGCGGCGCTGACGATCCCGCCCGCGTAGCCCGCACCTTCCCCGATCGGATACAGCCCCACCACCCCCGGCGATTGCCTGCTGTCGTCCTCGCGGACGATGCGCACCGGCGCGGAGCCGCGCGACTCCGGAGCGACCAGCGTGGCTTCCGCGAGAAACCGGCCGCGCCAGCGCTGGTCGAGTTGGGGTAAGCCGTGATGCAGTGCTTCCGCGATCAGCGGCGGTACTAACGCGGCGATGTCCGCCAGCACCAGGCCGCCGCGCGTGTAGCTGCTCGGCGGCAGGTCGCGGGTGGGCCGCCGCGCCAAAAAGTCGTCGGCGCGCTGGATCGGGCAGCGATACTCATTGCGGCTGAGTTCGTAGGCACGGGCTTCGTAGCGCTGCTGTAATCGAACCCCCGCGAGCACGTCGTTGCCGTCGAACGCCTCGACGGGCACCGTCACCACCAGCCCGCTGTTGGCGAACGGTGAATCGCGGCCGGACAGGCTCATGCCGTTGGTGCCGAAGTAACCCGCTTCCGAGACGCTCGGAATCACATGGCCGCCGGCGCACATGCAGAAGGTGAACAGGTCGTGCGGCCCGTGCGCCACCAACGCATAGTCGGCCGAACCGAGCTTCTCTTCGAGACGCGTGGCACCGTACTTCACGCGGTTGACGGCTTCCTGCGACTGCTCAATGCGCACGCCCATCTGGAAGGGCTTGGGCACCAGCGGCACCCCGCGCTCGACCAGCATGCGATAGGTGTCGCGGGCGCTGTGACCGATGGCCAGGACGGCGACGTCGGCGGGAAGGTAACCCGACGATGTGTTCAGGCCGCGCAGTCGGCCATCCGCCAGGTCGAGGTCTTCCACCCGGCAGGAGAAGCGAATCTCGCCGCCCAGCGCTTCGATGCGCTGCCGCAGCGCCTTGACCACGGCGGGCAGCCGGTTGCTGCCCAGGTGCGGACGGTAGTCATAGAGAATCGACGGTTTGCCCTTGCACGCGGCGAACAGTTCCAGCACGCGGCGCACGTCCGGCCCGGTGCCGCGACAGGTCAGCTTGCCGTCGCTGAAGGTGCCGGCCCCGCCCTCGCCGAACAGGTAGTTGCTCTCCGGGTCGAACGGCCCCCCGGCATCGAAGGCGGCCACGTCGCGAATGCGGTCGCGCACCGGGCGGCCCCGTTCGAGCAGCAACGGCCGATAGCCCTGCTCCGCCAGGAAGTAGGCGGCAGCCAACCCCGCCGGCCCCGACCCAATAATCACGGGCCGATGCGACAACGGCTGTCCGCCCACCGGCGGCATGATGAACGGCTCCTCGACGTGCCGTTCGACCAGCGCCTGCCGTTTGCGTGCCTGACTCGCCAGCTGCGCGAACCGGGCCTGCTCATCTGGAATCGTGATTTCGGTGCTGTAGACGAATTGCAGCGCGCCCTTGTTGCGCGCATCCAGGCTCTTGCGCAGGATGCGCCAGTGTGCAATATCGGCCGCCGGCAGCCCCAGGACGCGCCGCAGCCGTTCGGGCAAAGCGGCCTCGGGTTCATCGACGGACAGACGGATGTTGGAAACGCGCAATGACATGAATGTTGAATTGCTGGATACTGCGATGACGGCCGGCTCACGGCTTGCCCGTCTGTCGCCAGAATTCCGTTTTCGCCGCCTCAAGCGCTGGACCGCTCAACCCTGCTTCCATTCTAGCCACGAGAGCGGCTTCCCGCGCCTGGAACCGCTGGCGGACCCGCTTGGCACTCCGGCGCTCGGTGTCACGAACGAAAAATGACCGCCGCCGCGCATCGCAAAAGACAAAAAGGCGTCCGGAACCTTTGAAGGAAAGAATTGTAAAGGTTCCGGACACCTTCTCTATTCTCAAACCCTGAAGAGCCATGATGCGGTCCCGGTCAGGGCACGACCGATACGGTTCCAAATTGCCGAAAATGCTGGTCGAAGGCGAACGCCGTGTGGATCGCGAGCCTTTCCATCACCTCTTTCGAGAGACAGTCGGTAAAACTCCATTCTTTGTCGGAGAATCGTTGGAACGTGTCCCAGGCCGAATGAATTTCGTCCCTGGTGCAAAAATGCAGTATGGCCAAGGATTCCGCGAACAGCTCCGCCCCCAACGCGACCGCGATGTGCGATTGCCCGCGTGCCCGCAGTAGGGTCAGCGTCTCATCCAGCACATAATCGGTCGTCAGCAATTCCTCGCGATTGCCCGCCAGCCATGCGGCCGCGGCCGCATGGTCTGGGTCGGTGGCAATGACGCTGGCGAACCACGCCTCGCTATCAACGAAAATCATGACGCCCCTTTGGCTCCATAGAGGACCTGGTCATGATCCCTGCCGGAGAACGCCGGGCCTTCGTTCAACGGCAGGGCGGCAATGCCCGCGAGGATTTCTGCCGGCGTGCGAGTCGGCTCGACGCGCACCGTGACCCGCGTGCCTTCGGGAAATGCGCACGGCTGATCGAGGACACTCGCCCCTTGCACAATGGTTCCTGTTGCGTCCATCGGTATTCCTCCCCAGAAAAACAAAGGGAAAAACAAAGGGGACGCAGCTCGTTTCCGCTCTCTCTGGCCCCCGGCGGGAAAACAACCCGGCGGAAACGAGCTGCGTCCCCTTTGTTTTCCTCCTCTTCGGCGAGTCGGTCGAGCCGGCCCGCCGCCACGTCCTGCTCGAATTGCCGGTCCCAGGCTTCGGCGTCGTAGGTGGCGAACCAAGCCCGAAACGCGGCAAGGTCTTGAGGCCCCAGGCGGCGGACGGCTTGCTCGATATCATCCACGTTACTCATAGCGGCAAGCTACCGTCCGGACAGGCTGGTCGCAACACCTTGACGGTCCCGCTGGAAGACGGGAGGGGCGGAGCGTGGGTGGCGGAGCAGCCGTGTACCGCAGGACGTGCCGCCCGGCGACCAACGGTCAACTGCCTTACTTGCCGATAATCTTGATCTCCCCCAACCGCTGACCGTCCCGGAGGCTAGCGCGGAGGCAGGGGTTTACCTGCATGAGCGAGTTGTAATACCACTCCATCATTTCGTCCCGAACGCTGGTCGGCTCGCCGAGCAGCGCGGCAGCCTCCTCCAGGCGCAGCCCGGCGCGCAGGACGCCGGTTTCGAGCAGGACTCCCCAGGCAAAGTGTAGCCGGGCGTGCGCCTGGTGATGATAGATCGAACCGGGATCCGGGGTCTGTCGCAGGTCCGCCACGCTCGCGTACTTCCGGGCCAGCGCAATCGCCTGGCGGCGGATGTCGTCTTTTTCCGGCAGCCGGCCGACGCCCTTCACGAACTTGGTGATGGCGGCGTTGCCGTCCGTCCGCCCAGGCGTCGGGTCTGCATTCCGGTTCCTGACGTCCGCTTGCAGGTATTGCGAGGCGGTGGCGAGAAGTTCTTTGAGTTCCAACTGGTTTGCCGAAGGCGGGGCCGCCTGACCTCCTTCGGTCCCCAGCAGGGACACCAGGGTCAGCAGGGCGCCGAGAGTGCAGGCAGTTTGGAACATCTCTTCGTACCTCCGTTTTGCTGCGGTGCTGGTACTGAACGCTACCGAACGGTGTGGGCCGTCAGCCGCTGTTCGCCCGGCGATCCGGCCGCCCACGCGCGGAAGAGGGCCTCCCGGCCCCGATGCGGGCAGCATAGCAGAATGTGTTGGGAGCGAGCGTAACGCCTCGGTAACAACGAGCTGGCTCGGCGGGGGCTTTCAGGCGGGAGTGCCTTCGGCTTCGACGATCTTGAGCTGCGCGGCGGGGCGCAGCGGGCCGTCGCCGACGAGCAGCCAGGCTTCGTCGCGGAGGGCGTCGCTGCGGATGGCGCGCAGGCGTTCGAGCAGGCGGGGCGTGACCGCGACCTGAAGCGTGGGGCCGGATGGTTCCAGGCGGTGGGCGTCGTCGGTCAGCGCGGCCAGGCCGCGCGGCTGGCACCACTCGCGCCAGGCTTGCCGCCAGTCGTCTTCGGTCGGCGGCGGTCCCAGATCGGGGAAGACATCGCGTCCGCCGGCTTCCAGGTCGAACAGCGGCCGGTCCGCGTGCAACGACCACGTCTCGGCCTTCACGGCGAAACCGAGCAGGCGGTCGCCGGCGGCGTCGAGCAGCAGCAGGACGGGCTGGCGTTCCGGGCGGTCCACAATCACGCGTTGCCAGGCGGGTGCGGCGGGTTCCGGGCCGAGCAGTTGTTCGACTTCCAGCGGAAAGGCATGGCGGCGCTTCCAGTCGGCGGGCTGTTCGAGGCAGCGTGCGAGCGTCGCTGGCTCGAAGTGCCAGTCGGCGGGGGGCGTCCAGGGCACGGCGGCCGGTGCTTCGAGGTGCAGGAAGTGTGCGGTGCCGTCGGGCGCGGCGCGGAAATGAAAGGCGCGGCGTGCGCGCGCCGGACGAACGTAGTCGCCCTGCTCGGCGGCGCGGCGGCCCAGCGGGGTCGGCGACCAGCCGGCGGCGTCGGCTTGCGCCAGGCCATCCTGACAGAGTTGGTTCAGCACGGGCCGCAGCGCCTGCGGGCCGAGGTGCAAGCGGCGGTCGAGCGCGGACAGTGGTTCGCCAGGAAACAGCACCAGGGCCTTGAGAACCGCGAGCGGCAGCGCTTCGGGGCGCGCCGTCTGCTGGCTTTCGACCAGCGCCTCGACGCGGTGCAGCAGCAGGTGGCCGACCCAGAGCGCTTTCGGCTGGCGCTCGGCCAGCGAACGCCACCAGGCGGCGAGGTTGCGGCTGCCGGGAAAGGGGAGAGGAACGGGGACGGTCATGAGCCGGGGCCTTCGCGCAGGTGCGGGCCGTCGCCCGGCCAAGCTTGCAGCAGCCGGTGCAGGAAGTCGCGCTCCCGGCCGGCGGCGTCGTGGTCGAGATGGTCCACCGGGCCATCCCACTGGCAGCGGCGCTGGAGGCAACCGACGTCGCCAAGCAGGATCAGGCGGCTGCGAGCACGGGTCAGCGCCAGGCCGAACAGGTGCGGGCCTTCGCCAAACGTCACCGCGCGATGGCTATGGCTGCGTGTCAGCGACACGAGCATCACCTGGCATTCCCGGCCGCGAAACGCCCACGGCTCGTCGATGTGCAAGGCGAACGGCAGGTCTTTCAGGAACGGCGACTGCCGGACCAGATTGCGAATCAGCTGGACCTGCGCGGGATAAAGCGCGGTGACGCCGACCTGCCCGCCCTGGCTGTCGGGCTGGCGCGCCAGGTGTTCGAGCACGCGGACCACGGCCTGGGCCTCGGCCTGGTTGGCAAAGCCCTGAAGCGGCACGTCGCCGCGCAACTCGACCGGCAGCCGTTCGCGGTGGCGGGCGTCGGTGAGGTCGGTTTCCAGCCCCGCGCCGCCGCGCGTCGGGCGCGGGCGCGTCACGGTGGCGCCGCGCCGGCCGTTCTCCTGCCGGGCGCGCGTGGCCTCGCCAAGTCGGACGGCGGCCTCGGTGTCGCAGGTGACGGCGATGAATTCCAGGGCATGTGCCGATGCCGGCGCAGGCGTCGGCCGCTTCAAGCGGTAAGCGCCGTCGAAGAGCAAGCGCGAGACGAAGGCGGCGATCTCCGGATGCATGCGGTGCGGAGTTTCGAGCAACGCGGTGCGGCCGAGGTCGCGGACGCCGAGATGAGCACGGACCCAGTCCTCGGCGCGGCGGCGGTCCCAGCCGCTGGCACGGTCGAACTCCAGGCTATGGGTGCAACTCGGGGCGTGCGGCATGCCGTGGCCGTTGGCAGCGGCGGGCGACACCAGTAGCTCGCGTACACCCGCTTCCAGGTGGATAGGTTCGCCGCCGCTGGTCGTGTCGTCGAGTTGCAGAATCAGGCGCGCAGGCTCCTCGATCCAGCGGATGCGGCTGCCATGCGCCTGGATGGGCAGTTCTTGCAATTCGCGATAGATGAATTCCTTGGCCTGCGGAATGGTCATCCCGGCCGGGAAGGCGACTTCCGCCAGCACGGGTGCAAGTCGCGGCTGGGCGAAGATGCGCAGCTCGATGTCGGGCCGATCCGCCACGCCTTCGGTTTCCAGTTGCGCACGCTGTTCAGGCGATAGTTCGCGCAGCCGGCAGCACCAGCGGCCGTCTTCCTGGAACCAGGCGTAGGGCAGCCGGCGCGGATCGACGTGCAATTGCCGCCAGAGTCGGGGGAACAGGCGCGGCACCGAGGGTGCGGGACGCACGCCGGACAGCGGACGGCCGGCGGGTCGAGCCAGGTCGCGGCGGGGCGCGGCAGGCTGTTCGGCGGGTTCGCGGCGGTCCCAGGCCGGTTCGCCGGCCAGCACCCAGCGGCGCGCCCGGCGGGCCAGCGGCAACCATTCCGCCTCGACGATCAGGTGCGCTTCGTCGAGGATCAGCAGGTCGAACGCCTGGCCGGAAGCATCGCCGAACTGCGGGTCGGCCGCCAGGCCGCCGACGGCGGCGGCGACCACGTTCGCTTGCCGAACCAGTTGCTGGCCGAAGGTCGGCGCTTGCTGTTCGAGCGTGGCGGCCCATTCGCGGGCGAAGGCGGCCTGCCGTTGTTCTTGCTCGTGCTGGCGACGGCAAGCGTCGAGCGCGGCCTGCACGGCGGCGGCGGTCGCTTCCGGCGGACGCGGCGTATCGGCGTCGAGGCCCTCGGTCTGCTCGCGCCACTGCGCTTCAAACTGAGTTTGCTCGTCGCGCAGGGTTTGCA
>JAEUIF010000916.1 GCA_016795185.1 Planctomycetia bacterium
CCCTACCCCTGCGTGGTTCCGGGCCCGACGCCCCGTCCTTTTGGCCCACCCCGACCGCACATTTTTGCAAAGCGGCAAGCTGGCGAACCGCATTTTTCGGATTTTCCTATGGACATCGCTCGTGATAATCCGATAATCATAAACATGATCGATTTAGTGAACATTAATGATTACTCGATCAGTAAACTTAACGCTCCCGCCGTGCGACTCCAGGGATTCGATTCGATGACTCGGCCGGACGATCCGCAGTCGATTCCATGCTGCTAATGGTTAAAATACAAGGACTTCCGAATCACGCAAGGAGCGGAATCGTGACGCCACACCGCCAGCCGTTGCACGCCAGCCCGATGCACTCTGCCTGTTGCTCCTGTAGCCAGGCGTAGGAGCCACCCTCCTGCGCCAGAGTCTTATAGTTTACTTGCTGAATGATGTTTATTTGGGCGCGCTCGCATGCGCACTCGAACCGACCGGACTCAGTGGAGCACAAAGCCATGAATCGGACCATGTTGCTGGCAGTTACGGCGGCCTTGACCGTGGGCTTGACCGGCTGCGGCCAGGGCGGCAAGGACGGCGCGGTGACGTTGCTGAACGTCTCCTACGACCCCACGCGCGAACTCTGGAAAGACTTGAACGAGAAGTTCACCGCCGAGTACGAGAAGACCACCGGCGTGCCAGTCGAAATCAAGCAGTCGCACGGCGGGTCGGGCAGCCAGGCGCGCGCGGTGATCGACGGCCTGAAGGCCGACGTGGTCACGCTGGCCCTCTGGCCCGACACCGACAAGATTCGCGAGAACAAGCTCATCCACGACGGCTGGGAAGCCCGGCTGCCCAACCGCTCGCTGCCCTATGTTTCGACCATCGTCTTCGTCGTCCGCCAGGGCAACCCCAAGGGCATCCACGACTGGCAAGACCTGGTGAAGGACGGCAACGTGGAGATCATCACGCCGAGCCCGAAGACCTCGGGCAACGGCAAGCTCAGCTTCCTGGCGGCCTGGGGTGCCATCATCACCAAGGGCGGCACCGAGGCGCAGGCCAAGGAGTTCGTGACCAAGCTCTACGGCCAGGTGCCGGTGCTCGACCCGGCGGCCCGCGGCGCGACCACGACCTTCGCCCAGAAGAACATCGGCGACGTGCATCTGACCTGGGAGAACGAGGCGTACCACGAGATCAAGGAGTTCCCGGGGCTGGAGATCGTCTACCCGAAGGCCAGCTTCCTGGCGGAGCCGCATGTCGCGGTGGTGGACGGCAACGTGGACCGCAAGGGGCCAGCGGCCCGCGCCGCCGCCGAGGAGTACCTCAAGTTCCTCTACACCGATGAGGGCCAGCAGATCATCGGCAAGCACCACTACCGGCCGACGCAGCCGGGAGCCATCGACAAGTTTCCGCAGCTGAAGAAGATCGACCTCTTCCCGATCACCGCGTTTTCGGGCGGCTGGGCCGAGGCGAACAAGAAGTTCTTCGGCGACGGTGGCGTGTTCGACCAGATTTATCAGCCGAAGGCCAAGTAACCGGAAACAAGAGTCAGGAGACAGGAGTCAGGAGACAGGAGTCAGGAGACAGGAGTCAGGGGTCAGGAGACAGGAGTCAGGAGACAGGAGTCAGGAATCAGTCACCGTTTCCATTCCCCGACCCCTGACTCCCGACCCCTGACTCCCGACCCCTGACTCCCGACCCCTGACTCCTGGTGTGCCATGCCTGCCGTCAATCGCCGTATCTTGCCAGGGTTCGTGCCCAGCCTGAGCTATGCGATCCTGTATCTGGCCGTGCTGGTGCTGATCCCGTTGGCGGCCTGCTTCCTCAAGGCTTCCACGCTGACCTTCGAGCAGTTCTGGGCGGCGGTCTACAATCCCCGGGCGCTGGCTGCCTACAAACTCACGTTTGGCACCTCGCTGGCGGCAGCGTTCATCAACGTCTTTCTTGGCCTGCTCATCGCCTGGGTGCTGGTCCGCTACGAGTTTCCGCTGAAGCGGTTCTTCGATTCGCTGATCGACCTGCCGTTCGCGCTGCCGACCGCCGTGGCTGGCCTGGTCTACTCCAGCCTGTACGTGAAATCCGGCTGGCTGGGGCAGTTCCTGGTGCCGCTGGGCATCCACGGCGCGTACAGCCGCACGGCCATCGTGCTGGTGCTGACCTTCATCGGCCTGCCGTTCGTGGTGCGCACGGTGCAACCCGTGCTGGAGGAGTTCGACCGCGAGCAGGAAGAGGCGGCGGCCTGCCTGGGCGCCAGCCGGCTGACCTGTTTTCTGCGCGTCGTGCTGCCGACGCTGATTCCGGCCCTGATTACGGGCTTCGCGCTGGTGTTCGCCCGCTGCCTGGGGGAGTACGGCTCGGTGGTGTTCGTCTCGGGCAACAAGCCGCTGGACACGGAAATCGCCCCGGTGCTGATCGTTTCGCGGCTGGAGAGTTTTCAGTACGCGGAAGCGACCGCCATCGCCGTCGTGCTGCTGCTGATCTCGTTCACGATGCTGATCGTCATCAACTTCTTGCAGCGCTGGAGCCGCCGCCATGAAGCCTGAACGCGATACCTCGGAAGCCGTGACGGCGGCGCGCGCGCGTGTGGCCGGAGTCGCCGCAGCCGAGTGGCAGCGCACGGTCGCGCCGCCGCGCCGCGCCGCCGAAGACCCGCCGCTGGTCCGCTGGACGCTGACCTTCCTGGCCGTGGGCATCATCACCGTGCTGATCATCATCCCGGTGGTCAACGTCTTCTACCAGGCGCTGGCCGACGGCCTGGGCGCCTACTGGGCGGCGCTGACCGACCCGCCGAACCTCAGCGCCATCCAGACCACGCTGATCGTCGTGCCGATCGCCGTGGCGGCCAACACCGTCTTCGGGCTGGCCGCCGCCTGGGCCATCGCCCGCTTCGATTTCCCCGGCCGGACGCTGCTCATCACGCTGATCGACCTGCCGTTCGCGGTTTCGCCCGTGGTGGCGGGCCTGATCTTCATGCTGCTGTTCGGCCTGCAAGGCTACCTCGGCCCCTGGCTGCGGGCGCACGACATTGAGATCGTCTTCGCCCTGCCGGGCCTGGTGCTGGCCACGGCGTTCGTGACCTTCCCATTCGTGGCCCGCGAACTGATTCCGGTGATGGAGGCCATCGGTGCCGACGAGGAACTGGCGGCTATCAGCCTGGGGGCGAACGGTTGGCAGATGTTCTGGCGGATCACGCTGCCGAGCATCAAGTGGGGCCTGCTCTACGGCATCATCCTGTGCAACGCCCGCGCCATGGGCGAGTACGGCGCGGTATACGTGGTTTCCGGCCGCATCATCGGCGAGACGCAGACCATCCCGCTGCGCGTCAATCAACTGTACGAAAACAACCAGAATACGGCGTCGTTCGCGCTGGCGTCCGTGCTGACGCTGCTCGCCCTGCTGACGCTGTTCGTCAAGGTGATACTGGAGCGTAAGAAGACCGCCGAGCTGGCGGCGGCGGCGCGGAAGAAACCCAAGGAGTAGGTCAGGCTTTTCGGCCTGACACCGCCAGGAACGGCGGCTGGGGTGCCCTGCCCACGGCTTTGCGTGGGCATGAGAAGCGT
>JAEUIF010000955.1 GCA_016795185.1 Planctomycetia bacterium
CCGGGATTGGCGGCAGGCAGTCGGCGGCGGACAGCGGCACATGTGGGGATGGTTGCCGACCGCCCGCCTGGCAGATGGGAATATCGTGACCGAGCGGGTGGGCAGTGTCAAGGAAAACGTCGCCGCCGGGCCGCAGCGGTGTGAGCAGCTGAAAAGTTGGTGGAATATTTGTACACAAACTGAAGTTTCCCCGTTCACTTGGCAAACCCGACAAGGAGTCGCACCATGTCTTCTTCTCAGCCGCTCTCTCCGGAACTTGAGGCCAGGGCCCAGGAATTGCTGGGCCACCTTGGTTCGCAAGCCGACGACGAGTTGCTCGCCTTGGCCCGGCTGTTGGTCAGCAAGCCGGACCACGAAATCTTCGGCGACACCGAGTTCGAGGCCCGCGACATCGTTCACCGCCTCGGCACCAAGGCCTTCGAGACGCATCTGGCTCAAAAAAACGGCTACGAAGGCTCAGTTTACCCCGAAGGGGTTTTACAAGTCTGGCCACCCGACTTGTGAAACCCCTTCGGGGTATTCGTGTGTAAGTGTTTCGCGTACCCAGGGTGCGCTGCGCGACCCTGGGCTGTGGGGTACAACCGCTTCGCGGTAAAGCATGTATGCGGTTGCTTCGATGCGCATACGCTTTCCGTTGCCAGCGTGCTTGGGGACTACGGATAGCTGACAGTTATTGCCCCCACAGCACAGGCGCGGCCTGCCGAACCCCGCGCACCTGCCGCAGATGCAGGCGGGTGAGGTCGGACTGTTGCCAGGCGGCGCGCAGCAGGTGCAGCGCTTCATCGGCAGAGAGCGGTTGCAAACCATCCAGCAGAATTGCCGCGGAGGACGCGGCAGGCAGCGCGGCACTGGCCTTCAGTTGCTGACGCGGCGTGGCTTGCACGTCCCAGGCCGTCACGCCGGCGGTGTGTTCGGGGCGGCCGTCGGCGTCCGCGCTCATCGCAAAGGCCGGGGCCGAATCCAGGCAGACCTCCAGATAGCGAGCGCGTCCCTCGCGTTCGAGCGCGGCGCGCAGTTCGGCAAGCAGGTGGCTGGCGGCTTCCAGGCCAGGGCCGCCGCCGGCCAGGCCGCGCTCCGTCAGCGTGCGGACGGCGGCTTCCAGACCGATGGGCACGACCACCAACCGGGCGCGGTCGAGCACGAAGCCCTGGGTCAGCGCCGGCCGCCCCTGGCTGTGCCGGCGCAGGAACTCGCGCTTCTGCACGGCGGCAGCGACGGCCAGCCGGGCCAGACTGCCCAGCTTCTGCACGTAACGCGGCAGGTCGCCGCGCAACCCAGGCTGCTGAGCCAGCTGGTGCAGGTGGACGCCGACGGCGAGCAGTGTGGCCGAATGCTTGCGGTCCACGCCTTCCGCCAATGCGATGGGCTTGCGGGCGCGGTCGAAAACGAAGGTGATGGCGGCGCCTTCGACCCAGCGCTGGGCTGCGGCACGGAGTCGCTCGGCGCGCTGCGGCTGAAGGTCGTCGGCCGTCAGGTGCCAGTCGAGACGCAGGTTGCGGTCCAAGCCCCCCGCCGGCAGTTCGTGCAGCAGGCGGTCGGCGACGGCCCAGCGCTGTTCGGTCGGAATGGCCCGCACCGTGGTGGCGAACAGCGGGCCGCCCTGAGGTTCGGCGGCCTCAGGCGGCGGCACCGCGCAATTCAAATTGACGACGACGTTTAGCCCAGCGCCCGCCAGTCCCAGGTGCAGTTCGCGGATAAACTCGCGCACGGCCTGGACGGAATCGGCGGCTTCGCTCAGCAGAAATTCGGGGCTGTCCACCGCCAGGTAACCGCCGACGACCGCGCTCATTTCGCGGACGCGCTGGGCCAGGCGGCGCGTCGGGTGCTGGCCGGGCGATAGCGGCAAGACGCCGACGGCCAGCGTGCGCGGTGACTCCAGATGGCCCAGCGTCAGCAGTCCGTCGCGATGCACCGCCGCCAGGTCGCGCGCGAAAACCTGCATCAAACTGAATTCCGTCAGACAGCGCCGGCCCAGCGCCGCGGCCAGTGGGCCGGGCGCTTCCACGGCACGGAGCAAGCGTTCGACTTCGGCGAGCGAGGGGCCGAACGACGAAGCAGGGGACGGCAAGTCGACGGGAGCAGCTGGTGTTTCGGCTGGTCGGGCGAACGCGGCGGCGAGGCGCGGGTGGCCCAGTTCGCGCAGCACTTTCGCGCCCAGTTCGGCGACCTGGCGCGTGGTGGTGACGCCGCCCTCGGTTTCGGCGGCCAGGAAATGCAGGATGCTGTCGGTCAACTCGCGAGCGAGAAAGGCGTCGGGCTGGCCTAGAGCTTCGGTGGCGGCAAACAGGTCGAGACTGATGCGGTCGGGGTCGAAGGGCACCAGCCGGCCGTCGCTCCGGTGAACCCAGCTGGGGCGGGCGGCGTCGGCAGGTTCGCTCACGGCTGGCGGTCCTCCCTAACCCGGTCGCCCGTAGCACTGAAGTTATTCCAAAACCCCTCACCCCAACCCCTCTCCCGCAAGGGGCGAGGGGCTACCAGAGTAGAGGTTCAATTCGCGGTCTTCTTGCCGCCGCGCTTCAGCATCGGCCGCACCTGATGCACGAAATCGCTGACGTCCTTGAACTCGCGATAGACCGAGGCGAAGCGGACGTAGGCCACCTGGTCCAGACGCCGGAGTTCGTCCATCACGAGGTTGCCGATGAAGCGCGACGACACCTCGGCGTCGAACATCTCGTTGATCCGGGC
>JAEUIF010000958.1 GCA_016795185.1 Planctomycetia bacterium
CGCGCAGCCCCAGGGCCAGAATCTCGGGCAGGTCGCCTTCGTGCTGACGCACCTGCTGAGCCAGTTCATCGGGCAGTTCGATAGATATGGCCATGCTCATTCCCAACCGCGCCACCGCGCCGTCGATCGTGGTCTGTGCTGTGATTGACCTATGGCCTATGTTACCTTCGACGCACCGTTCCTTCCAGAACGTCCGAGGTACTGGCCATGCCCTCCCAGGTTCAACTGGCGCTCGACCAGATCGAATTCGCACGCGGTTACACCGTCAAATTGCTCGATGCCACGCCGACCGCCGACTGGCTCCGCATTCCTCCGGGCGGCGTCTCCCACCTCGGCTGGCAGGTTGGGCACCTGGCGATGGCGCAGTATCGCCTGCTCCTGGAACGGGTGCGCGGCCGGGTGCCTTCGGACCAGAACCTGATCTCGGAACTGTTCCTGATGCAATTCGGCCGCGACTCGGCGGCCGAGCCCGATCCCACGAAGAACCCCAGTGTCGAGGAATTGCGGCATATCTTCGACGCGGTCCATCGGCAGGCACTGCATGAGTTGTCAGGGGTGAGCGACGAGGAATTGCAGGAACCACCCTTGAAGCCGCACCCGCTGTTCAACGTTAAACTCGGCGGCTTGTGGTGGTGCGGGCAGCACGAGATGATGCACGCCGGTCAGATTGGCTTGCTGCGCCGGCAGCTGGGGCAAGCACCACTGTGGTGAAATTATCTCTTGCGGTTTAGCACGCGGCAGCGCTCACCCGTAGCACGCGGCTAGAGCAGTTCGCGGATGGGTGTAGCACCAGGCGCACTGGTCCGCACAGCGGACCCTACAGAATACCGTAGGGTCCGCTGTGCGGACCGCTACAGTCGGTCGCGAACTGCTCGAAACGGGTGACGCGCTGGTACAATCGCTCTCATGTCCGAGACGCTGTCGGGTTCCATCGAACATGTGACCTTCCATAATCCGGAGAACGGCTTTGCCGTGCTGCGGGTGCTGGCCGCCGGTCGTCGCGACCTCGTCACCGTGGTGGGCAACCTGCCCGCCGTGGCGGCGGGTGAGTTCATCCAGGCGAGCGGCTCCTGGGTGAACGACCGCGATCACGGCTTGCAGTTCAAAGCCACGGAACTGCGCATCGAGCCGCCGCACACCCCCGCCGGCATCGAGAAGTTCTTGGCTTCCGGGCTCATCAAGGGCATCGGCCCGCACTACGCCCGCAAGATCGTCGAGACCTTCGGCGAACGTACCCTGGCCGTCATCGACGAAAGCCCCGCGTTTCTCAAGGAGGTCAAGGGCATCGGCGCGCGCCGGCTGGAACGCATCCGCGCCAGCTGGCAGGAACAGAAGGCGGTGCGCAGGATCGTCATCTTCCTGCAAGCGCACGGCATCGGCACGGCGCGGGCCGTCCGCATCTGGAAGACCTATGGCGAGCGCGCCGTCGAGATGGTCCAGGAAAACCCATATCGCCTGGCGACCGATATCTGGGGCGTTGGCTTCCAGACCGCCGACGAGCTAGCCGTCCGGCTTGGCATCGACCGCAACTCGCCGCTGCGCGCCCGCGCCGCCCTGCGCTACGTCCTGCAAGAACTGAGCGGACAGGGGCACGTCGGTTACCCGGAAGCAGCCGTGGTGCAGCAGACCGCCGAGTTGACGGGCATCGACCCCGGCATCGTCGCGGTGGCCGTGGAAGCGGGGCGACAGGAAGCGGAGTTGGTGCGCGAGAGCTTCACGAGCACCAAACCGCAAGCGGTGCCCAAGGATGCGCCGTGGCTCTATCTGAAGCCGCTGTTTCTCGCGGAACTCGGCGTGGCCCGCGGCCTCGCGCAGTTGCGCGCGGGCGAACATCCGCTGCCCGCCGTGCAAGTGGAAGCGGCCCTGAACTGGATCGAACAGCGCATGGGACTGGAGTTGGCATCTTCCCAGCGCGACGCGATCCGTCAGGCGACGACCAGCAAGGTACTGGTCATCACGGGCGGTCCCGGCGTCGGCAAGACGACGATCGTGCGCGGCATCCTGGAGATTTTCACCGCGAAGAGCATGCGCTGCGCGCTGTGCGCGCCGACCGGCCGCGCGGCCAAACGCCTGCAAGAAACCACGGGCATGGAGGCGAAGACCATTCACCGGCTGCTCGAATACGAGCCAGGCATGGGCGGTTTTCGGCACGGCCGCGATCTGCCGCTCGAATACGACCTGATCGTCGTCGATGAAGCGTCGATGGTCGATATCGTGCTGATGAACCAACTGCTGCGGGCCGTGCCGGATTCAGCCTGTCTGGTCCTGGTCGGCGACGTGGACCAGTTGCCGTCCGTGGGGCCGGGCGCGGTGCTGGGCGACATCATTCGTTCGCAAGCAGTGCCCGTGGTGCGTCTGACGGAAATCTTTCGCCAGGCCGAGCAAAGCTGGATCGTGCGGGCCGCGCATCAGGTCAATCACGGCGAACTGCCGGAGTCCGCGCCGGCCGCCCAGGGCGATTTCTACTTCGTCCTGGCCGACACGCCGGAAGCCATTGTCGAGCGGATCGTCACGATGGTGCGCGAACGCATCCCGGCACGCTTCGGGCTCGACCCGCTGCGCGACGTGCAAATCCTGACGCCGATGAACCGCTTTGAACTGGGCACGCGCAACCTGAACCAGCGCTTGCAGGCCGTCCTCAACGACCGGCCCGGCCCCCAGGTGCAGCGGCACGGCTGGACCTTTCGCGTCGGCGACAAGGTACTGCAAACGGTCAACAACTATCAGAAGGAAGTCTTCAACGGCGACATTGGCCGCGTGCTGAAGATCGACGAGCAAGAGCAGGAACTGATCGTGGATTTCGACGGCAAATCGTTGCCCTACGACTTCGGCGAACTGGATGAACTGGCACTGGCCTATGCGCTGAGCATCCACAAGAGCCAGGGCAGCGAGTATCCGGCGGTCGTGATCCCGCTGCACATGCAGCACTTCATGCTGCTGCAACGAAACCTGCTCTACACGGGCATCACGCGCGGCAAGAAATTGGTGGTGCTGGTGGGCAGCAAGAAAGCCCTGGCCACCGCCATTCAACGGCAGGACACCAACCGCCGCAACACGGCGCTGGCCTGGCGACTGCGACAGCTGATGGACGAAGACCACGATTGAGGGTACGGCGCCCGAGTGGTTCGCGACGTATCGCTAGAGCGTGCCGTCCCGCCTAATGCAACATCAAGCGACTGGTTGCGGAAGTCTAGCCTGGGGTGGCACGTCCCTCGGTACTCCGAGGGCGTGCGAGTCG
>JAEUIF010000961.1 GCA_016795185.1 Planctomycetia bacterium
GGAGGCCATATGAACCGCCAGAGTGATGGCGCGCCGGGTTGGCTGGTACTCTACCGCGGCTGGATGAAACTCCAGTATATGGTCGACGGCGCTGAGACGATCCGCCGTCGCCCACCCAAAAATCGTGATGAAACTTGAGGCGTCAGCCCGCTGTTCGTTCGAGAAAACAGCGGGCTGACGCCCGCCGCTCGCCGATCTCGGACAGTAGAACCAACGGGCCTTGGGAAGCGCGGCAGCGGCGGCGAAGGGGTCGCCGTTCTGGACCAGCTGCTGGCGACCGCGATTCCATTCGGCGGGCGAGAGCGCGTGGATCGCGCCAGTGTCGTCCATGCGCAGGCCGGTCAGGACCTGAAGGGCCAGCTTGATGGCGGCGGCGTCTCCGCCGACGGCGGCTGGCGTGTGGAGCAGATAGGCCGTCGGCGACTGTTGCATGCGAATCAGCACGGCGGCATTCGGTGCGGCCGCAATGCCGCGAATCGGGCGGCTGAACCGCAGCGGCGGACCAAGCGGCTTGCCCAGCGCGACGTCCCAGCGCTGAACCTGGCCGTCCTCCGTGCCCGTGAGATAGGATCGGCCGTCGGAGTGAAAGCATGTCGCGGCTACCGCCGAGGAGTGGGAACGCGGCTCGCCGAGCAGTCTCCCGGTAGCGACTACCCAGAGGCGCGCGGCCCCATCCTCGCAGCCGGTCAGGTACAGCTTGCCGTCCGCGCTGAAGTTGCCTCCCTCGCAGGCGGCCGGGTGGGCCCAGGTCTGCCAGCGCCGGCCGGTGCCAGTCTCCCACAGCTGGGCCGTGCCATCGTGGGAACAGGAGACCAGGGTCTGGCCATCCGGGCTGAAGCAAAGGCTCCGGGGGTGAGGATGGTCCAGCGTGCGGCGGAGCTTGCCGCTGGCGGCTTCCCAGAGCAGAATCTTGCCGGATTCGGTGGCCGTGGCAATGGTCTGGCCATCGGGACTGGCGGCGATGCGTCGAATCCAGCTATCGTGCGCCAGGGGCGCACGCATGCGTTTGCCCGTGGCATGCTCCCAGGCGATGAGTTCGTCGGGCGACGTGACGGCGGTCAAGATCGACGCACCGTCCGGGCTGAAAGTCGCCCAGAACAGGGCTCGTCCGGCATGCTCCAGCGTGCCCACGCGGCGGCCGTTCGCCACGTTCCAGAGCGTCACGGTTCCCTGGCGGTGGCCGGTCAACGCCAGCCGCCCGTTCGGGGCGAAGTCGCCGGCCCAAATTTCGTCCCCCGCGTCGCGCAGGGCCAGCAGTTCCTGTTCGGGAGGCACGTCCCAGAGTTGGCCCAGTGCGCTCTGGCCGGCAAAGTGGCCCGCCGTGGCCGTGGCGATCGTGCGGCCATCGGGCGCGTAGGCGACCTGGCGCAGCGTGAACGGCCCGTAGCGCGGCAAGGTCGCGAGTTGCTGGCCGTTGACGGCCGACCACAGCCGCGCGCTGCCGTCCTGCGCGCCGGTGAGTACGGTCCGACCACTCGGACTCAGCGCCAGACTCCAGACGGGTTCAGGATGAACCATGCGGGGGCCAAGGGGTTGCCCGACCAGGGGGTCGTCCGGGTCGGCCCGCCACAGCCGCGCCTCCCCGCGGTTGCTCGTGTCGGCGACATTCCCGCTGGACCAGCCGCCCGTCAGCGCCAGGCGTCCATCGGGGCTGAAGGCGACGGCCAGGACAGGGCCCTGATGCGGCAGCACTGGTCCCAGGGGCCGTCCCGTGGCTGCGTCCCAGAGCCGTGCTTCGCCGGCGACCGGCGCGTCGGCGGTTTTTCGGGCGAGCGCGCAGCCGGTCAGCACGGTCTGACTATTGGGACTGAAGGCGACGGAGGTGACCGAACCCGCGTGCCGCAATACCAGGCCGAGCGGTTCGCCCGTGTCGCTGCGCCAGAATCTGGCAGCGCCGTCACGGCTGGCAGTCAAGACGACCTTGCCATCGGGACTGAAAACCGCGGTGTTCATCGTGTCCTGGGCGCGCAGCGGTTGGCCGAGCCGTTGTTGATCGGCCGTCCGCCACAGCTGGGCCTGGTTGGCGCTCGCGGTGAGGAAGGTGCGCCCATCCGGGCTGAAAGCCACCGTCCGCGGGCCGGTCTGGTGTTCCAGCGGCGCGCCGAGCGGCTTGCCGGTGGCTGCGTCCCAAAGTCGCGCCGCGCCCCGCGCTTCGTCGCCGCCGCCGGTCAGCAGCGTGCGGCCGTCCGGACTGAAGGCGATGGCCCAGACCGGTTGCGCGAGTTCGAGCGGCCCGGTCACGGGTTCGGCGGTGGCCGCGTCCCAGACCCGCGCCGTGCCGTCCTTGCTGCCGGTGGCCACCCGACGGCCATCCGGGCTGAACGCGACCGCCCAGACCCAGTCGCGGTGCGGCAGGCGGCCCCAGGGCCGCGCGTAATGTCGTCGCCAGCAACCCAGATTGGCCCGCGCGGCATATTCCAGGTCGGCATCGCCGAGCGCTTCCGCCAATCCGACCACGCGGGCAAAGGTGTGCAGCCCGTGGTCGATCGCGCCCTTGTCGCACTGGCCGAGGGCCACGTCCAGCAGCGCGCGCGCCGACAGCCGTTCGGCTTGCCGGCGCAGGGCGACTTCGCGGTCGCGCGCCTCGTCGGCCTGTTGCCGCCGCTCGGCTTCCAGGCGCTCGGACTTGCGTGCCTGCACCACCGCCACGCCGAGGCTCGCCAGCGCGAGCAGAGTCACGCCGACGGTCAGGGTGAGCAAGCCGGCCAGCAGCGGCCGGCGGCGCGTCCACTTGACGAGCCGCTGCCAGGCCGCGATGGGCCGGGCGCGGATCGGCTCGCCCTGGAGGAAGCGGCCCAGGTCGTCGGCCAGTTCGCCGGCGCTCGCGTAACGCTGCTGGGGTTCCTTGGCCAGACACTTGAGGCAAATCGTCTCCAGTTCGGTCGGCAGCTTGCGTTGCAGCCGGCTGGGCGGCAAGGGCTCCTCGTGGATGACCAGTTGCAGCACCTCGAAGGACGACTCCGCCTCGAACGGCGTCCGGCCCGTCAGCAGTTCGTAGAGGACGACGCCGAGCGCCCAGATGTCCACGGCGGGGCTGGGAGGCTGCGACCGCACCTGTTCCGGCGCCATGTACTGGGGCGTGCCCATCATCTCGCGGGACTCGGTCAGGCGTTCCTGGTTGTCCACGATCTTGGCGAGGCCGAAGTCCGTGATCTTGGGAAGCGCCGCGGGCCACGAGGAAGCAATCGCGGGACCAGCAGTGACGATGCGCTGCAAGAGGACGTTCGCCGGCTTCAGGTCGCGATGCAGGACGCCGTGGTCGTGCGCGAACTGGACGGCGCGCGCCAGCCGTTCCAGCAGTTCGGCGGCGGCGCGCGGCGGCTGCGGTTCGCGACGAATCGCGTGCGCCAGGCTGCCGCCGTTGACGTACTCCAGCGTGAGGAACGGCGCTGCGCCGTGCAGGCACACATCGTGGATTTGCACGATATTGGGGTGCTGCAAGCGGGCGACCGCCTCGGCCTCGGCCCGAAACCGCACCAGCTGTTCGCCCAGTCCGCCGCGGAGGACTTTCACCGCGACCACTCGTTTCAGCGCGACCTGTAGCGCGCGGTAAACCACGCCCATGCCGCCGTGGCCTAGCTCCTCGTAGATTTCGAGGCCCGGCACGGCGAGCGGCGTCTCCTGCCGGCGAGGTTCGGGGGCCAAGCCGCCGATCCGCGTCGCGCCGAACTGTTGCCGTGGGTGGTCCGGAGTCTCTGCCGGCGCGGTGGCGTCCGACGCGGGCGGAGGCAACGCGCACCCGAGCAAGGCCGCCGGCGGGGTGGCTGCCGTCAGCATTTCGAGCGTCTGCTGGCACTCCGGGCACTGACCGACGTGCGCCTCCAGGTTGGCCTCGTCGTGCGGGCTCAGCTGGTCGGCCAGCAGCTCCTCCAGGTAAGTCCGGCTCGGGCAGGGATTCATGAGGAACTCGGTCCTTCCAGGAAGCGCAGTTCTTCCTGGAGCATTTTCTGGACATTGCTCTTGGCCTTGTAGACCGAGACTACTTTCAGGTTCAGGCGCGCGGCGATCTCGGCCACGGGCAAGCCTTCCAGGGCCGTGAGACGATAGGCCTCCCAGGTCGCCGGCTGCACCCGCAACCGCACGCGCTCCACCGCCTTGTCGAGCAGTTCCAGGTCGTAGCCTTCCTCGACGCGGCCAAAAAGATCGTCGCGCGCCTGCAAAGACTCCAGCAAAGCGCCGACCCGACTATCGCCGCTGCCCACCTGATTCTTTCGCGCGGCGACGAGGTCGCACCAGGCATGATGGCAGATCGTCTTCAACCAGGCCCGAAAGCTACGCTGCGCGTCGTACTCGAACTCGCGCATGCGCACCGCCAGCCGCGCGAGCACCATCTGGGCGACATCCTCGGCGTCGGCGTCTTGCAACCCCCAGCCGCGACACCAGCCGTGAATGCGAGGGCCGTAGTGCCGCAAGAATTCTTCCCAGGCGGCCTCGTCCGCCGGCGCGCACCGCAGCCGCCCCAGCAAGGTCGGGCTGGTCCGAGGGTCGCTAGGATTCCCCAAGGGCAATACTCCCGCTGGAGGGCAAACTTGAACCGATTTTTGCCGTGTCGGGAGGAAAAGACAAGCGGCGGCCCCGCACATTTTGGTCCGATGAGGCCCGCGCTGCGCGCTTTGCGGCTCACCGCAGCGCCCGGGCGAGGTAGGGCGCCGTGCGGCTTTGTGCCGCCCGCGCTACCGTGCTCGGCGGCCCGGCGGCCACGATTCGGCCGCCCTCGTCGCCCGCGCCGGGACCGACGTCGATCACCCAGTCGCTGCGTGCGATCACCTGCAAGTCGTGCTCGACGACCACCACCGTGTTACCGGCCTCGACCAGGCCGTCCAGCTGGGCCAGCAGTTTCTCGACATCCGCCGGATGCAGGCCGGTCGCCGGCTCGTCGAGCACATACAGGCTCGCACCGCGTTCGGTGCGCTGCAACTCGGTCGCCAGCTTGATCCGCTGGGCCTCGCCGCCGGACAGTTCGGTGGCTGGCTGGCCCAGCCGCAGATAGCCGAGCCCCACGTCGCGCAGCACGCCGAGCGACCGCCGGACTGGCGGCTCCTCGGCGAAGAACTCCCAGGCCGCATCCACCGTCAGGCCGAGCACGTCGGCGATGGACCGACCGCGATAGTCAACTTCCAGCGTGGTCGCGTTGTAGCGCGAGCCACGGCATGTCGGGCAGGGGGTGTAGACGCTCGGCAGGAACAGCAACTCGACCATCACGAAGCCTTCGCCCGCGCAGGTCTCGCACCGGCCGCCGGCGACGTTGAACGAGAACCGGCCGGCCCCGTAGCGCCGGGCCTTCGCCGTCTTCGTCTGCGCGAACAACTTGCGGACATGGTCGAACAATCCGGTGTAGGTGGCCAGGTTCGACCGCGGCGTCCGGCCGATGGCCCGCTGGTCCACCACCACGAGCCGCTTGATCGCTTCCAGGCCGCCCACGATTTTACCGGCGACCGGGGCCAGCGGAGTGCGCTCCAATTCGGGGGCCTCTTCCTCTTCCGCCTCGAGTTCATGGCCCAGGTGGCTGGACACCAACTCGACGAGCGCCTGGCTCACCAGGCTCGATTTGCCCGACCCGGATACACCAGTGACGGTCGTGAACGCTCCCAGCGGAAAGGCCACTTCGAGATTGTGGAGGTTGTTGCGCGTCACGCCTTCCAGCCGTAGCCAGCCGCGCGGCGGACGCGGCTGCCGTGGCGGCATCGAGTCCGCCGCGAACAGGTAGCGTCGCGTGTGCGATGCCGTCACCTTGCGCAGCCCAGCCGGTGGACCGCTGTAGAGGATTCGGCCGCCCTGTTCCCCGGCTGCCGGGCCGACGTCCACGATCCAGTCGGCCTGACGAATCACATCCAGCTCGTGCTCGACGACGAACAGCGAATTTCCGGCGGACTTGAGCCGGGCCAGCGCCCGCAACAGGGCTTCGGTGTCGGCCGGGTGCAGGCCAGCGGACGGTTCGTCCAGCACGTAGACGACGCCGAACAGATTCGACCGCACCTGCGTGGCCAGTCGCAGCCGCTGGAGTTCGCCGGGCGAGAGCGTCGGCGTGCTGCGTTCGAGCGTCAGGTAGCCCAGGCCGAGGTCGAGCAGCACGCTGAGCCGGGCCTCCAGGTCTTCCGCGATGCGGCGGGCGACCTCGGCTTTCTCCGGGTGGTCCGCCGCGAACGCCGACTGACCGGCCGCATACGGCCGAAAGAGCGTTGCCAACCGGGACAACGGCTGGCGGGACATGGCGGTGATGTCGAGGCCGGCAAACGTGACCGACAGCGCTTCGGGCCGCAGCCGCTTCCCCTGGCAGGCCGCACACGCAGCACTGACCAGGAAGCGTGCCGCGCGCCGCTTCATCAACGCGCTCTCGGATTTGGCGAAGGACTCCAGCACATGGCGGCGCGCGCCGACGAACGTGCCCAGGTAGTCGTGCGGCTCCTGTCGCTGTTGCGCCCGCAGCACTTCCGCCCGGCTGTAGTGCGGCCAGACGGGCACCTGGGGCTGCTCATCCGTGAACAAAATCCAGTCGCGGTCTTTCTTCGGCAAGTCGCGCCAGGGCGTATCGAGGTCGATGCCCAGAGTCGTCAGGATGTCGCGCAGGTTCTGCCCCTGCCAAGCTCCGGGCCAGGCGGCGACCGCGCCCTGCCGAATCGACAGTGCAGCGTCGCGGACCATCGACGCCTCGGTGGCGTCGTACACCCGGCCCAGCCCATGACAGGTGGGACACGCACCCTCTGGAGTGTTGGGGGAAAACGCCTCGGCGTAGAGGATGCCCTGGCCCGGTGGGTAGTCGCCCGCGCGCGAGTACAGCATGCGGAGCAGGTTCGAGAGGGTGGTCACGCTGCCGACCGAGGACCGCGTCGTCGGCGCGCCGCGCTGCTGCTGGAGGGCGACGGCGGGCGGCAGTCCGTCGATGGCATCCACCTCGGGCACGCCGAGCTGATGAAACAGGCGGCGGGCATACGGCGCGACGGATTCCAGGTAACGCCGCTGCGCTTCCGCGTACAGGGTGCCGAACGCCAGCGACGACTTGCCCGAGCCCGACACGCCGGTGAACACCACCAGTGCATCGCGCGGCAACTCGACGTCAACGTGCTTCAGATTGTGCGTGCGTGCGCCGCGGACGGAGACGAAACCCGTGGGCGCAGGAGCGGCGGCTGGTCGGCGGGAGTGCGGAGACTTTGCCATGCGAGCGGTGCGGAGCCGGCTGGTCACCCTGGTGCTGTAATCATCCCAGGGCGCGGCCGTGGGCCGCCTCGCTCATTCTAGGAGCGCCTCCTTTGATTCGACACGCCGTCGAGCCAGGAAAATTCCGTTGGGCACGGAGGCGTGAAAACCCCAATGTTTTGCCACTGCGCGCCCAATGCTTCTTGGCACACAGTGGTAAAAACCCCAATGTTTTGCCACTCCGTGCCAAATGGTTCTTTTCGTCCGATGGCCCTTGATCCATCGCACTCTGGTTTGGCACATTTCGGTCGCTTCACGCCTTCTGCACGATCGCCGGCCTGCCCGGTGTGTCGGTCTTGTCCCAGCCGGCAGCACTCCTTACGATGAAGCTGTTTCGCGCCCTCCGGTTGGCTGCGATCGCTGGGCTGTCTACGAATGCAGTGTGCGGCCAGCGGCGACATGCGTATTGATCGGGCCGTGGATGGGAACTGCTTCGCGGAGTTGAGAGCGAGTATGGAACACCTGAACCGAAGGAACGCATCAGGTCAGGATGGCCTCGCAGCGCTCAGCCGACCGGCCGCCCCGCTTTCGGCCGACGACGGCCAGATCGATGCGCTGCCCGACAGCCTCGCTGTCCTGAAGGTGCTGACGCAGGCGGTGGGCGTGCCGTTCGATCCCACGCAGGCGGCGCGCGCGCTGCGGCAGGCGGAGGCCGACTATCCACCCACAGTTGCCCGCGCCGCACGGTTGCGGGTGGGACAGGCCGCCGAGGCCCTGGGCTTGCAGTTGTTCAGCCGGCAGCTGTCGCTGCGCGAAGCGCTGGACGTCGTCGAACCGGACGCACCGCTGGCGCTCTTCGCCGTCGGCCGGGGCGGTATGGCGCGCTGGCACGTCCTGGTCGAAGCCGCGGGCAGCCGCGGACGGCTGGCGCGCTTGACGCCGGGCGATGCCACGGACTGGCGCGATCCGGAGTCCCTGGCGCGCACCATCGGCGCGGCCGACCCCGACGCGGTCCTCGAATGGCTGGTGCCTGAGCCGGCCGCGCCGCTCGCCGAGGCCAGTGGTCAGCAGGACCACGTATCGGACCACGCGGCGCACACGCACGGCCCGTCTCCGTTTCGCCGGCTGCTGGGCCTACTGCAACCCGAGCGACGCGATATCGGCATGGTGGTCATCTACGCCATTGGCGTCGGCGTGCTCAACCTGGCGGTGCCCATCACGGCGATGGCCGTGGTCAACACCACGGCGCTGGCCACCCTGGTGCAGCAGCTGCTGATTCTGTGCCTGGCGCTGGTCGTCAGCCTGGGCCTGGCGGCGCTGCTGCGGATCTTGCAATCGGTGGTCGTCGAGTACATGCAGCAGCGCTTATTCGTCCGCGTGGTCGGCGACCTCGCCTACCGGCTGCCGCGCGTCGACCTCCGGGCCTTCGACCAGCAGCACGGACCGGAACTGGTCAATCGCTTCTTCGACGTGCTCACGGTCCAGAAAGCCTGCGCCGCCCTCCTGCTCGACGGGGTAACCCTCGTCCTGCACACCGTGATCGGCCTGCTGCTGCTGGCGTTTTACAGCCAGATCCTGCTCGGCTTCGACCTGGTACTGCTGGCCGGTCTGGCCTTTCTGGTGCTGGTGCTGGGGCGCGGCGCCGTCGGCAGCGCCATCCGCGAGTCGCGCGCCAAGTACGTGGTCGCTGGCTGGGCGGAGGAAATGGCCCGGCACCCGGTGGCCTTCAAGCTCAACGGCGGCCCTTATTTCGCCCGCGAGCGCGCCGACGCGCTGGCGCGCCAGTATCTGCTGGCACGGCAGAGCCACTTCCGCATCGTCCTGCGGCAAGTGGCGTTTGCCCTGGCCTTGCAGGTGCTGGCGAGCACTGCCCTGCTGGGCATCGGCGGCTATCTGGTCATCAACGGTCAGCTCACGCTCGGGCAACTCGTCGCCGCCGAGATCGTCGTCAGCCTGGTGGTGGCGTCGTTCACCAAGCTCGGCAAGCAGCTCGAAGCCTATTACGACCTCCTCGCCGCCGTCGATAAGCTCGGCCACCTGATGGACCTGCCCCTGGAACGCGGCGGCGGCGTCGTCCACCAGGCGCGCAGCCAGGGCGCCGCGATCCACTTGCACGACGTCGGCTTTACCTATGAGGCGGGCCACCGCACCGTCCTCGAAGCGCTGAACCTGAGCATTGCGCCCGGCGAGCGCGTCGCCCTGCTCGGTCCGAACGGCGCGGGCAAGAGCACGCTGGTCGATCTGCTCTTCGGTTTGCGACAACCGACGCACGGCCACATCGAGATCGACGGCATGGATGTCCGCGACCTGCGTCTCGAATCGCTGCGCGAGCATATCGCCATCGTCAAGGGCATCGAGATCTTCGAGGGCAGCGTGCTCGACAACGTGCGCATGGGCCGCGCGCAGCTGACGGTCGCCGACGTGCGCCGCGCCCTGGCCAAGGTCGGCTTGCTGGCCGATGTCCTCGAGCTGCCGTCCGGGCTGCAAACCCCGCTCGGCACCGGCGGCGCACCGCTGTCGCTGGGCCAGTGCGAACGCCTGCTGCTCGCCCGCGCCATCGTCGGCGAGCCCCGGCTCCTGGTGCTCGACGAGGTGCTCGACGACATGGACCAGGAAGTCCGGCAAGAGGTGCTGCCGATCATCCTCGGCCCCCAGGCGCGCTGGACCCTGCTCGTGGTCACGCACAGCCTGGAAGTGGCCCGGTTGTGCGGCCGGCAAATCCGGCTGGAGCGCGTGCCGCGCTACGAATCCGGTTCGCCCGTGCAGTCCCAGTCCTCTCACCCCTGAGCGGAGCGCACGCATGGCCGTTTTGCCAACGCCTCGGTTCGCCCTGGACGACCGTCACATGCTGTCGGCCTTGCAGCTGGCCCGGCCGCCCCGGCTGGCCGTCCGCGCCTCCCGCCTCGTGTTGACCGCGCTGGCGCTCTTGCCCTTCGCGCTGCTGTTCGTCCCCTGGACCCAGTCCGTGCATGGCAGCGGCCGGGCCATCGCCTTCAACCCGGTGCAGCGCCCGCAGTTCATCGTCTCGCCGATCGAGGGCCGCATCAAGAAGTGGTACGTGGTCGAGGGCCAGCGCGTCGCCGCCGGCGAGCGCATCGTCGAGATGGTGGACAACGACCCGAACTTGGAGTTGCGGCTGCTCGACGAGGAGCGGGCCATCCTGGACCGCCTCCGCGCCGCCGAAGGCCGCGTCCGCGACATCGAGGCCCGCATCCACAACTTGAAGAACTCCCGACAACTGGCCATCGACGTGCAGCAGAGCATCCTGCGGCAGGAACAAGCCCGCGTCCTGGCCAGTGAACAGGAGCAACTGGAGGCGCGCGCCGTCCTGGAGGCCGCCGAGCCCAACTTTCGCCGCCAGAAGGAACTCTTCGAGAGCAAGCAGGGTAGTCTGGTGTCTCAGCGCGATGTGGAAGTGGCCCGGCAAGCCCTGGAAACGGCGCAGGCCAAGTTCCGCCAGGCCGAGGCGCGCGTCAAGGTCGCCAGGGCTGGTGAAAAGGCGGCTACGGACAATCTCGGCAAGGTGGACTCGGACACGGCGGCAATGATCAACCTGGAAACCGCCGGCAGCCGTTCCGCCGACGCCGAGGTCGCCGCCGTCAAGCGCGACAAGGCCCAGATCGAGGTGCGCATCGCCCGCCAGCGCGCCCAGTATATCGACGCCCCCACGGACGGTGTCGTGTTCCGCCTGCTGGCCAACGCCGAGCAGGGCGGCATCCTCGTCCGGCCCGGCGAACGGCTGGCCGTCCTTGTGCCGGACATTCAAACGGACGCCGCCGGCCCCCCGTCGCCTTCGGACTTGACCTCCGGAAGCTACCCCGGTATCGTCGCCGAGCTTCATATCGACGGCAATGACTTGCCCCTGATCCATGTGGGGGATCGCGTCCGGCTCCAGTTCGAGGGCTGGCCCGCCGCCCAGTTCGTCGGCTGGCCCGCGGTGGCCGTGGGTACGTTCGGGGGCCGCGTCTACCTGGTGGACCCCACGGCCGACGAAAAAGGCCGCTTCCGCCTGCTGGTCGCGCCCGACCCGGACGAGCCCGCCTGGCCGAACCAGCAATATCTGCGGCAGGGCGTCCGCGCCCAGGGGTGGGTGCTGCTCGAAACCGTGACGCTGGGCTGGGAGTTCTGGCGGCAGCTCAACGGCTTCCCGCCGATGCGGACCGCACCCGAGGAAAAGGGCGGCAACCCGCTGGGGCCCGTCAAACGCAAGGAACTGAAATGATGTCCGCCTGGGCAAGGAAGCTCACGAACGGTACCCTCGCCTTCGCCCTCCTGAAGACCTGCACCGGCTGCGCGGCGGGGCCGCTCGCCGCTGTGTCCGTGGCGGACGCCCAGCGCGCGGAATTGACTCCGGCGCTAACGGCCGAACCAGCGCCCGCACCGGACCCCAAGCAGGCCGCCCCCACGGCGGACCCGGCGCCCGCGACTCTGCCCGCGCCGCGGACGTTGCCGCCCGACGCCGTGCCCGAACAGGCGGCACGCTCCTGCGAGGCCCCCCTGCTGCTGCCGGAAGTCCTGGCCTCGGTGGAGGCCAACTTCCCGCTGCTGCTGGCGGCGCTGCAAGAACAGGGCATCACTTCCGGCCAGCTGCTGGCGGCCCAGGGCGCGTTCGACCTGAACCTGCGCGGCCGCGAATTCTGGCAGGCAGGCACCTTCGAGAGCAACCGCGCCATCCTGGGCGTCGATCAGAACCTGGCCTGGAACGGCCTGTCCTATTTCGCCGGCTACCGCCATTCGGTGGGCGATTTCCCGATCTATTACGGCGACCGCAAGACGGGCGACGGCGGTGAATTCCGCGCGGGGTTGCTGATTCCCTTGCTCGCCAATCGCGCCATCGACCGCCGCCGCGCCACGCTTCAGCAGGCCGCCATCACCCGTGCCCTCGCCGACCCGGCCATCGCCGCGCAGCGCCTCGATTTCGTCCGCGCCGCGGCGCGCGCCTACTGGACCTGGGTCGCCGCCGGCCGCCGCTACCAGGTGGCGCAAGCCGTGCTGCGGCTCGCCGAGGAGCGCGACAAGCAACTTGCCGAACTGGTCGGCCGCGGCGCGGTCGCCGAGATCGAACGCATCGACAACCAGCGCGTCATCGTCGAACGCCAGGCGCGGCTGATCGCCGCCGAGCGCGTCTGGCAGCAGACCTCGATCGCCCTGTCGCTCTATTTCCGCGCCGCCGACGGCGCGCCGGTCGTGCCCACGGCAGCTCGCCTGCCAGCGCACATCATTGAACCGCAGCCGTTCGACCGCGCCCGCCTCGAACGCGACGTGACGCTGGCCCTGGACCGCCGCCCGGAATTGCTCCGCCTGGCGCTGCAAAAACAGCGCGCCGCCGTGGACCTGGATTTCGCCAACAACCAGGCGCTGCCCAGCCTGAACTTCGGCCTGGAAGGCTATCAGGACCTGGGCCCCGGTTCGAGTTTCTCCAAGACGCCGCTGGTCACGGGCACCCAGCTGGATCGCACGGCCTTCATTGCCTCCTTGCAACTCGACCTGCCGCTTCAGCGGCGCGAGGCCCGCGGCCGCGCCCTGTCCGCGCAATCGACCCTGGCGCAGCTGTCGTTCCAGGAGCAGTTCCAGCGGGACCGCATCGGCATCGAATTGCAGGACGCCGCCTCGGCCCTCGAACGTTCCTACGAACTGCTGGGCAAGGCGCGGGAAAACATCAAGGTGGCCCGCCAGGTCGAGCGCGGGGAGCGCGAACGCTTTCTGAAAGGCCAGGGCACGATCGTGATTCTCAACCTCCGCGAACTGGTCGCCGCCGAGGCGTCCTTCGCCGAGATCGACGCGCTGGCGGAATACTACCGCGCGCTGGCCGACTACCAGGCCGCCCTGGGGCTCGACCCCTCGCGCGATCCAGCGGCTAGCCCCTTCTGCCCTCCCGCAACCGACCACTAGAGCATTGTCAAATAGGTCAAATAGGATGTTACCCGAAGGAATGATGGGTGGCACGTCCCTCGGTACTCCGAGGGCGTGCGAGTCG
>JAEUIF010001048.1 GCA_016795185.1 Planctomycetia bacterium
CCTACTTCCGGGAAGTGGTGGTCGAACTGGAGAACGCGGACGATCTGCTGCCGGGCCTGCGGGTCGAGGTGCGCTTTTTCGCGGACAGGGACACGCCATCAAGCGAGTGATGGCTCAACAACTTCGGACACAGTCACGGCAATCGTACTTGCAATTCAAAAAAGCAAAAAAGGCGACACCTTGAGCTTCAAGGTCTCGCCTGATTCATCTCTGTAGTAGAGGTTGCGTTGCGATTTGCAGCGAAAGGGGATTCGCCCGCACCACTCATCCATCAACCAATGTATCCCCGACAGGAGTCGAACCTGTAACCTTCGGCTTCGGAGACGACTCCCACCGACTGCCGAAAACACCAGAAAACCCGCGATTCACAAGGGTTTTAGCACACTTCCCCGCCGCTTGCAAGCCTGTACGGGCACTGACGCCGTTGTGCGAGATTTCGCCGAAATTCTGCACTACGTCCGAGTTTTGCAGAAGTCTTCTGCAAAACTCCCTGGCGTACCTGGCCCGACCGCTGCGAGCTTACTTCGATGCGTCCTGGATCGCTCGGGATCGCGGCCGGTGGTAAGGACGGCCCGAACGTCGGCCGAGGCCGGACGAACGCCCTGGCGGGGCAGCCAGAGCGTCCGGGCATGCCCAATCAGGCTCCGGGGCAGACCGGCGTTGCGGAATGATGCGACGTTCTTGCGCTGGAAGGCTTGGGCTGCTTGCGGGGCTGCGCCCTTCGCCGGGGTTGCTTCGGTGCGGGCTGAGCTTGTGCGCGAAGCTCCGCGATTATCCACATCAGATTCACCACGGGTCGCAGAGCCGGGTGCGGTTCATCAAGTATTTGGTTGGTGGGGTAGAGCATCGCCGGACGGTAGCCGATACCGCTTCGTGCGCACAGAGCAGCTTGCCCAGCCGCGCATGCAAAAGCCCCGCTGCCAGCGTTGCCGGCAGCGGGGCTTTTGATCGGGTTGTGATCAGTTCACGGCGTTGGTCGTAGGCCGTTCCTTGGCCTTGTGCCGCTGGTATTCAACCAAGCGCTTTTTCGTGCATTGTGGACAAGCCGCGTGTTCCTTGTCCGGGTCGGGGAAAACCTGCTGGCAGCGCCAGCAGCGGGTTTCGTCGAAGTCCGGCTCATCGTCTGGCTTCGATTCTCGCAGCCAGCCTGCCTCGGCCTGGACAGCCCGAATCTCCTGAAGCAGCTCGCTCCGGGGCAGCACGACATCGGCCGGGGCCAACGATTCCAGGGTGGTGCAAAACAGCCACAGCACGTAAGTCATGCCGGCGGCTTCGTGGCACAGCTCGCAGTCGCAACCTGCGCCGTGGTCCGTCAGCACCTGGTCCAGGGCTTCATGGGCCTGGCGCAGCGCCAGCAGCGCCGTCCGCTGCTCGGCTTGGTTCCTCTCCCAACCGGAATCGGGTTTGTAGTGTCGGTCCATGGTGCGCATCCTCGAAGGGTTGTGGGTGGTGTCTCGGATCGGTGGTTGCTTCAGGCCGCCCGGCGCCGGGCGGCGACCTGCCGACCGGCCAGGGTGGCGTCGGCCGGGTGGAACAACCGCTGGCCCTGCCTGGCCCGCTCGGTCAGCACGGCGATCTTGGCGGCCGTGCCGGGCAAGGCGTCGGTCGGTGCGGGCAACGGTCGCTGCCCCTGGGGTTCGGTCCCGGAGCCGCGCCGGTTGAACTTGCAAGGCGGGGTGGCGTACAGGGCGCGGACGCCGGGCGTCTCGTAGCAACGGGGACAGAGGCCCCGCGGCCGGCAGGCGCTGCGGAGGCCGCAATGCCGGCAAGGCGGCCGGCGCGTGGGCCGAGGGTCGCGGGCCAGCTCCGGCAACAGCCGGGCGGCCAGGGCGAGGGTTGCGGGGGCAGCGGACATCTGGGGTTCCTTTCAGTAGAGGCGTTCGGTGCGGGCCAGTTCGTACAGGATGCGGGCCACGCGCTTCTGCGAGCGGGCGCGCTGGTGCCGTCCGTCGAGGCGCGCCTTGTTGGCGAACACCTCCAACCAGCCGGCTTCGACGTGGGGCCAGCAGCGCCGCCGCTCCCGGCCCCGGCAGCAGAACAGCCGGCGGCCGTCAAGCAGGTAGCGGTAACGGAGGCAGCGTGCGATGAGCCGCATGACGGGTGTCCTCGAATCTTGCGCCCCTCCGGGCGGGAGTCAAACCCGTGGCAGGGACTGGCAGGCATTGTCCGGAACATTCAGGGAACGCCGGTCAGTGGCCGGAATCGGCAGCCACTGACCGGCTGAGTCTCAGTCGGGATTGCCCCCCAGGTCGCGTACCATCCGGTCGATGACTTCCCGTGGCCAGCGCTTCCACTTCGCGCCGATCTTGGCGGGCGGGGGCAGCCGGCCTTCCTGGACCCAGCGGGCCAGGGTGCGGTCGGAAATGCCGCCGAACAAGCGGCGCACGTCCTCGGCGGTGTACCACGGGTTCTTGCCTGGGGGTTCGGGTTGGTTCACGGTGCAGGCCCTCCGTTGGGCGCAGCGACCGTCAGGCGGCCGGGGCCTGCGCCGCCAGCCGTTCGAGCCGGCGGGCCGCACGGCGGTAACGCTTGGCGCGCAGCCGCCGGCCTTCCTGGCGCAGCTCCAGCGCCCGGCGACGGAGCGACCGGGCTTCGATCTCGACGTAGTCCACGGGGTAGCCGGTGGTGCCGTCCGTGGGCACGTAGTACAAAGCGCCCTGGCTGGTCTGCACGTACAGGCCCCGCCAGGTGCGAGCAATCAGCTTCATGAGGGATGCTCCGAAGAAGGGGCCGGCAGCGGGCGGGGCTGCCGGCCGGGCCGGGGGATCACGCCGCGTCGTCGGGGTACTCGGTGTTGCCGTAGAAGGCCTCCGGGCAATGCTTCATGGCGCTGCCCAGGGACCGGAAGCGTTCGGACAGGGGGACGTACGCCGGCTCGTCAGACCGGCCCGGAATGAACGGGCCGTCCACTTCGCGGAGGGAGCCCAATCGTTCCCGGACGGGGCGGACGGGCGGCAACTGCCCCTGGCCGATCAGGGCGTGCAGCCCTTGCAGGTGCCGGCACGAACCCCGGTAGGCGAAGCCGGGGCATTCGCAGGTCGAGTGTCGGTTGTCGAGCAGGACATCGTAGGCGTTGGGCTCGCCTTCCTTGTGGACCGAAAAGCCCCGGCCGTAGTCCGTGGCCAGCTCGACGGCCGCATAGAAGTCTTCCTTGCCGTTGACGGTGACGGCGAAGCAGAAGTGTTCGCCCAGGTTCTCCGGGCTGCCGGTGGTCAGCCGGATGGACCGTTGCTTGCCGCGGGTCGCTCTGGTACTCATGACAGAGACCTCCTCACAGGGGTTGGATCGGGGCGGGCGCTCTGCTACAGCGCCCGCCCCCTCGGTTTGGCCTGGGACCGCCCCAGGCGTGCACCTTCTCCGCTGCCGGTTGCGTTGCACTACGCCGGCCGCCGGGCCTGCCAGGCGTCGGGCAGCCGGCCGCCGGTCCGCGTCCAGGCGTCCAGCGCCAGGAACCGTTCCGCCAGGTCCGTCAGGAGCTGGCGCAGGTCGGGGATTTCGTGCCACTGGCCGTCCTCGGCCGTGGCGACGACCAGGAGGGCCATGTCGCGCAGGCTGGTCAGGGCTGCGTTGGGGTCCATCGGGGTTGCTCCGCTGGGTGGGGAGTCGGGCCGGACCGCCCGGCCGCTCCTGTCCCGCCCTCGGGCCAAGGGCGGTGAAGGAGGGGCCGCGGCGGTCAGTCCATGAAGCCGATGCCGGCCGCTTCGTGGCGGTACACGCGGCCCGTGTCCTCGCTGTCGTCCCGGAACTGCAACAGGCCGCCGTCGTAGTGGGCATCGACCGTGCGGGCGATGGTCAGGGCCGAAGCCGCTTCGACCGTCAGGGCGTCCGCCCCGCAATCGATCAGCCAGTCCCGCCCCTGGGCGACCAGGGCGGCATCCGTGGCGAAGGCGTGCAAGGTGTGGGTCTGCGTCATCACAGGTACTCCGTTGGGGTGAGGAAGCGTCTCAAGCCTGGGCCGCCCTACCGATCGCACAGCGGCGACCCCGCGGGCCGTAGAGGCGGGCGGCGTTGACCGGGAACGGGTGCCACTGGGACAGCAGGTCGGCGAGCTGCATCCGGGTGACGATGTCATGCACCGTCCGCCGTGTGTCGCTGCCGGGCAGGGTCCATTCGGCGTCGGCCAGGGTGAGCAGCGGCCCGTGGTTGCGGGCCTGGCGGAAGCAGCGGACGTAGTAGGTCGCCCGGTGTCCGGGCAGGGTGGCGGTGAACTCTTCCACGGGTCGATTCCTCCGACTGAGACCGGGCGCACGCCGAACCCCTCGGCGGCCGACAGCCCGGCCCAGGGCCAGGGCCGGGTTCGTCGGCCGTCGCATCGGCTACTCGGCCAGCCAGAGCCGACCGGCGTAGCGGCCGGCGGCGTACATCAGGCCGGGGATGACTACGCCCAGCAGCACGGCGGCCCACTGCATCCCGGCGGGAGCGTGCAGGCTGAAGGCGTAGGCGTTGAGGAGGACGGAGAGCAGCACCGCCACCACGATGTAGGCGTTGGCCCAGCGGGACACTTCGCGTTGAGCGCTGGTGCCGTGGGCGGTCAGTTCGGCCAGCTCGCTGGCGACCATGCCGGCGTCGATGCCGATGGCCAGCAGCCCGGACAGCGCCCAGTGCGAGCCGGTCAGCAGGGAAATGGCCTCGGTGCAGTGCGCCACGGACAGGGCCATCAGGGAGACACCCGCCCCGCCGGCGGCCAGGGCCGCCTTGTGGTGCAGGGCGAGGCCCTTGCGGCGGGCCGGGCGCTTGCCGGCGGGCTTGTCGGCCTGCTTGCGGGCCTTGCGGGGCTTGGCCGGGGACAACTCGCCGTTGAGACCGGCTTGCGGGACGGGGAAGCGGACGGTAGATTCGGACATGCTCGGACCCTCCTGAACAGGGTTCGGGTTCAGGGCCGGTTGGGTGTTGCGCCACCTGACCGGCCCTCTTTCTTGGGAAGAATCACCTTGCCATCGGTGCGATGGTGAAAGTAGCATAGTCCAGGTGGACTCATTGCGTCAAGTCCAGTTGGACTCATTTTGTTGTAGATGGGACCCGTTCGGCCAGGAATTGTTTTCCTCCCCCCTACGGGGCGCGCTTGGGTCCCGGAATCCATATCCCCTGCCAGGCGAGGATCGATTTTCAGGGTGGGGAGAAAGGCCGATTCGTGGGTGAAGCTGATTGGTTCGCCGGACGCCTGAAGGAACTGCGGGAAGGGGCTGGCCTGTCTCAGACAGAGCTGGCTGAGCGCGCGGGATTAACCCGCGACGGGATCTCTCACCTGGAACAGGGTCGGCGGAAGCCTGTCTGGGGGACCGTGATCGCCCTCAGCAAAGCCCTGGGCGTGGATTGCCGGGCATTCTTGCAAGCTCCCGCTGAGCGGGGACCGCAAGGGCCTGGCCGCCCGGCCAAGGACACCACCGGACGTAGTGGCGCAAATCGCTCGAAGAAAAGTGCGAAGTAAGGTCTGGAATAGGCTGCCGGTTGGTGTATCCTGCGAGGATTGGCCTCTGATCCCGTTGCGGAGTTGCCCCGTGAAGCCAGACGAGCCGAACGCGGTCGATGAACCATCCCGTGGGGATATTTCACGGGCGGCTAAGCTCGGCTTAGTGTTCTTCCTGGTGTTCTTCCCGCTCGGCTGGTGGGTAGCATCGGATACCCAAAACAACTTGCGACTCTGGACGGGGATCATCTTGCTGGCCGTTGGGGTTGCAGGTTTGAAACGTTTCTTCGCCGAGGCCGCTCCCGACTAGCGCACGTCGGATGGGACCCGTCGCCCGACCGTTTTTATTCCTCCCCCCTACCCCTTCTCGGACGGGTTCCCCAGCAGGTATCTCCTGCCTCCGGTTTCGGTGTCGCCAGTGCATGAAAATGCCCCGCTGGCGGCTGCTCGATGTCGCCCATCATCGAACGAACCACGCGGCGAGGCAGGATGAAGGTACGGTGCGAACAGTCAGGGAGCAAGCAGAAACCGACAACCGGCCGCAGAACGCCTACGCGGCCTGTTGACATGCGCGGACGCCCTGGGCATGCCTGGATTCGCTATCGGCGTCCGGACGCACCAGCGAGCGGCTAATGCTGAACAAGCGGCTAACCTAGGCAACTTCGATTGACAACCCTAGATGTTGTGCTAACTTGGCCCCAGAAACAAGGATTGGTGAAGGATTCATGACCCTTTGTTCACAAAGCCTGAGATCGGACGGACGTTCAGCTGTTTCGTCCACTGATGAACTTGACCACGAATCGGTCGCAGAAGGGTGGGATGAATGGCTTCGGATAAACTTGTGCCGGTAAGGATGAAGAAAGAGGACATGAAACGCCCGGATGTACAGGCGTTTCGCTGCGGAACAGGCTCTCACGAAACACCACTTGCGGAGTGGATCAAGGTTCACTCTGCTGAGCACATCGCTTGCGGAACCAAGGTCTGGCTTTACCGGCGTCAGCATAACGATGGTCCGCTAGTCGGTTACGGGAGCTTGTCTACAGGCAAAATCAGAACCACCGAGAAGGACGGCAGCAAACGAGAAATCCTGATGTTTGAAATTCCGATGCTGGTCCTCCACCAAGATTTTTGGGGGCATCCGAAGGGTTGCACTGACCTCGAAGAGAAATACTCGCGACAGATCGTTCGTCACCTTCAGCAAGAAGCGAAGGCGGCTCAGATACGAGGAAACCGCGAACGTCTGCTAACCCTGTACGTCCATCCCGATGCCAAACAGGCGCAAAAGCTCTACGAAGACTGCGAGTTCACCTTTGCTCCTGGTCGGTTTTTAACAGTACCAGAAATCCATCCCGAGCAAGCGCCCGGCCTGCTCGGGATGGATTTTGTGTGGTGCTAGAAGGGAAGCGTTGCAGGCTACTTAGCTGCACGAACCGAGCCTTTTTCGCAAGTAAGCGGTCTGTTCTTCATTCCATTCAACAGAACGTTCGTGGCGCGTTTCCCATTCGGGGGACCTCCACGAAGTGAGGATTTTCTGCGCTTCCTTCCTGTGGGAGTCCATCAAGCCAACGCGCCTCGACTTCACCAGGAAAAGCCCACCCTGGCGATGGCTGTCGAACTTGTCAATCAAGAACGACAAGAAGCTCACTGAGGCGTCGAGAGCTGCCTTGAAATCATCCTCCCGTTCGGGAGTGAACTCAACTTCGCCACAGCGAACCTGGTTTTGCCAGTTGGTGAGCCTGCCCTTGAGCGACTCGAATTGCTGCATGGCTAGGATCGTGAAGGTTCTGAACTGCTTCTGGAGCGTGGCCGTCCATTCGGGCGATCCGTCGCCGGTCAGGGTTAGGATTTCAAAAGTATCTCGCGCCAGCGATTCGGCCCTGCAAATCAATTTTTCCTGTCGATTTGCTGCCATGCTACTCCTCCCGCTAGGGCAGACGGGACAAAAAATCCACCGGGTGGCTGCTTCCGGTGGAGCCTTTCTAACTATTATAACAATTCCCGGCAAGGCGCGCACTGTCCACGCCAGGACCTGCGATTGACAAACGTACTCCTAACTGACAGCGCTGTCAAGGGATTGGTTCACGCACATGCTAGCAGTGCCGCGTCAGAAATCGCTGTTTTCCTTGACGTAGGCAAGCAAAGCATTCTACGTATATTCGCCACTTTCCGTCTACCTTCGCACTGACAGCTACCCCAGTTTATCCTCCCCCGCCGCTCTCGCTGAAACCTATCCTTTCAAACCCGTCCTCAGCCCCAAAGCATCTGCGCTACCGAACTTGCGCCTTCCTGGCCTGCTTTGCAGCCCAGGTCCAAGGCGCAGGCGTCCGGGGCCGCCCGTGCGCGAGAGCAGTTGCAATTTTTCGGGCCGGGTTAAAATGGACGGCCAGAGTGGGGAAACTGGGGGCGGGTCATGCGGGAAAGCAAGGGGCAACTAGAAGCGCGGTTGCGGCTCGAAGGCCGCTGGGAAGCGTACAAGCAGCTCCGGGAAAAGTATAAGGCCGAGGGCTCGGAAGGAAAGTCGGCGAGGCTGCTGGCTGCCGAGCAGTTCCCGCCGCTGGCTGGGCCGCTACCGTCGCCGGACGGCAAGACGCTGGCCATCGTCACGGCGCTGCGTCAGAACAGCGCCCGCAAGTGCGGCCCCTGGGTGCCCGCCGGCCTGGAGCAAGCCCGGCAGGCCGTCGTCTGGGTGGCGGATCAGCTGGACAAGCCCGACGCTCGCCAAGCGGATGCCCCCTGCCCGGCGGCCGGGGCCTTGCTACGCTGGGTCCGGCGGTCCCCGGAAAACGAAGACGAGTTCTGGAAGCGCATCTACGCCCGGCTGCTGCCCGTGCCGGGGGAAGTCGTGCGCAAGGCCCGGGCTGCGGAACCGTCAGCCGAACCCGTGCTGGACAGCCCCGCTTAGTCCAGGCCCTGGTCGCGTAGCTGGTGCTGGAGCTGGCGCAGGCCCTTGTTGATAATCAGGCGGATGCCTTCCCTGGTCAGCCCGTGCCGCCGGCCGAGTTCTTCGAGGGTCTGACAGCAGCCCTGGCGGGCGCGCGTGCGGTGTGTCAGCGTTGCCCGGCCGAGGCCGAAGCGGTCCCGAATGATCCGCCGGGTGCGCGGGTCGAGGCGGGCCAGGGCCGCGTCGAGCCGTTCGACCGTGTCGGGTTCGAGTCGCGGGCTTCCGGAACCGGCGTCCATTTGCGCAGCCTGTTGCGGATCGACGGCGATTTCCCGGCACTGGCGGTCGCGGTGGCGCAGCAGGACGTGCAGCGCTTGTTTCGCCAGGGTGTGCATCAGCGTGCTGAACCGAAAGCCGCAGTCGGGGTTGTAGTATTGGGCCGCCTTCCACAGCGCCAGCCAGCAGGATTGTTGTAAGTCCTCGAAGGGGATGCGCCGTTCGAGGGCCTTGCGGCGGTAGCGGTGGGCGAACCAGTGGGCCAACCGCTGGTGCTGCTCGAACAGGGCCCGGGCGGTGGTCTCGTCGTTGCGGTGTAAAAGCATTTGCGTTACTCCGGCCGAAAGTTATGATGCCTGCCGGCCGGAACAGGGCAGCGGCCAACCCAGTGAGGCCCCCGACATGTTGCGACCATGTCGGGGGCTTTTTGCATTTACGGCGTGTCGCCGAACAAACCCAGCGCCCGGTAAGTTCGGAACAGCGCGCACCATTCCTCGCCGGTTAATCCCGAAGGGCGGTCGGTGTGCATCGCCCGCCACATCCGCACCCGATGGTCCAGCCGGCTGCACACCACGGCGTCTTCCCACAGTGTCGGCCAGCCCGGATCGTGCATCCGGGGCAGCGGTACTTCCAGGGCGTCCGCTTGCCGGATCGCCCGCAACAGGCGTTCGACGTGCGCCTTCAACCAATCCGGCTTGCCGACCTGCCGGGCGTAGACCACGCTGGCAAAGGCGGCGGCGATCTCGGCTTCGGTGTCCACGGCGTTGCCCCCGTCCGGCAGGTGCCGGGGCTGGAGTTCAAACAGGATGCGCTGCGTGGCGCGGCGCAGTTGGGGTAGCGGGTTCACGGGGTCGGCTCCTTTCGAGGTTCGAGTTCACGGACGGTCTTGCGGAAACGGTTCAGGGCGTCTTGCCGGGCGGCCGGGGTCTGGACTTCCTTGCGGAGGTACTCGCGGAAGGCCGCCTCGGCGCGGTCGGCGTCGATGTCGTGGCGGCGCAGCCAATCCAGGGCGCTGTCGATGCCGTGCGACCACTCGGCCTGCTCGCTGACCCGCACGGGCTTCTTCGACGCCAGCCGGCGGGCCGCGGTGAGGATTTCCTTGTCGGCGGCCTGCTGCTGGGCTGCCCGCTGTTCGGGGCTGTCGTCCCGCTCGCTGGCCTGCTGCCACCAGGTCCACAACGTCACTTCCAGGCGGCGGGCGTAGTCCCGGACGATGGGCAGCTTGGTACGCTGCTCGTCGGTCAGGAACTGCCGGACGAACTTGCGCTCCAGGTTGTCCGCCGCTTTGAGCTTCTTGCTGTCGCCTTCCAGGTCCGGGTCGCCGGCCAGCTGCGCGACCGGGTCGAGGTTGGCGATGGCCCGCTTGAAGGACTCGTAGCTGTGGCCGTCCGCCAAATAGGCTTGCCGGGCCTCGCGGAACGCTTCGTGGTCGTTGGTCGCCGCCGCGTCCCGCATGGTGGCGATGGGCGAGCGGCCGAACCGTTCTTGGGGCTTCTTGCCCTGCTTCTTCAGGAAGGCGTCCTTCAGGTCGAACATTTCGCCCAGTGCGTTCTTGGCGGGGTGGGAAGTGGTAATGCCCGCCCAACGGTCGCCGTAGCCGGGGCGGACGCGCTCGCCCGTACTGCCGAGCTGGCCCCGCGCCCAGCGGGCTTCGTCCGCCAGGCCGAAGATGTTGGCGAAGGCGTCATCGCGCCGCTGCCGTTGCGGGTTGAAGGCGTCCGGGTAGAAGGACAGGCCGCCGCCGACCTCGAACAGACCTTTCACGTCGGGCCGCAGTGCGGAGAACGCCTTGTTGGCCGGCTGCTTGGCCACACCCTGGGCCACGTCGCCCCAGGTGATTTGCTCGTTGCGGAACAACGGCAGGAGCTGCATCAGCTGGTCGAGGCCGAACCACTCCAGGAATTCGCCCTGCGAGCTGACGCGCTGCAACAGGCGGATACTGCCGTCCGGGTTGCGGCCGGTGATGATGTGCGGCGAGGCCCGTTCCGCGGCGGACAGTTGTTGTTCCTCGTCGGGCCAGCGCAGGTTGTTCCACAGCCAGTAGAGGCTGTAAGGCACCGCCAGCTTCAGCGCCGCCAGGGCGGTGAGCGCCCCGGCGGTCAGGGCGTTTTCCTTGCTCGCCAGCCGGCCGGCCTGGACGGCATTGATTGCCAGGCGCGGCCAGCGCTTGAACTGCACTTCCTGGAACGACCAGAAGGGGAAGACGTACTTGCGCAGCCACTGGCCCAGCACGGTCAGGTTGCCGTAATCGCCGAGCAGGTTGCGGGACAGGTGGGCCGCCGCCACGTCGGTGCCCAGGTCTTTCGCCAGGGCGTCCACGACTTCCCGCCGGGCACCGCCGTAGTGCTGGAGCGTGCCGGCCCGGAGCTGGTCCCGGAAGTACAGGAACGCGGCGTAGCGGAGCGAGGCTTCGCGGAAGGCGTTGAAGCGCTTGGCGAACTTGAACCAGGCCGCCGGCGCCTGCAACAGCAGGTGCGTCCGCGACAGGTCTTTCCGGAACAGCCGCTTGAACACCGGCAGTTCGTGCAGGTCGGGGATTTCGCTGACTTCCAGGCTGCCGTCGATCACGGCCAGGTTGCGGGCCTGGCGCAGCGCCGGCGACAGCGCCAGGTTCCGGCCGTAGAAGTACTGCCACAGCTCCTGGACCGCCCGGAGCTTGTACTTCAGCACGCCGGGTACGCTGGTCAAGACCGGGTCCAGGTCGCCGAAGAAGTTGCGCGTCATGTAGCCGCGCAGGCTCTTCGGATTGAACAAGCGCCAGACTTTCCAGTACGACTGCCCGGCCTCGAACACCTGGGCCGCCGCATGACTGGTCTGGTCCTTCTTCGTTTCGTTCAGCTGGGCGACCAGCGGCTTGGGCAACACGAACTGACGCTGCGGGTGCGTCAGGGCCAGGGCCGTGCCCACGTCCTTGGGGTCCAGTCGCATGTCGAACAGCACGTTTTGCGCGAGCTGTTCGGCAACCCGTTCCGGGATGGTGAACGCGCGGTAAAAGGTGTTGCCCGGTTCGGGGGACCAGACGGCATGGTCGGGGTGGTCCTTCAGCACGTCCCGCCAGTCGGCATCCTTGCCCAGCTGCTTGGCCTCCTCGACCAGCTGCGGCTTGATGTCGTACTTCGTGGCGAGGCGGCGGAACAGCTTCTCCTTTTCCGCCTCCACGGCGGCATCGGTCAGCCAGGAGATTTCGGCTTCGAGGTAACTGGTGTTGTAATCGAATTCCTCCCCCAGCGCTTCGATGCCGCTCACCCGGCCCTTCTGGAAGCCGCGCTGGATGCGCTGCGGGGCGCTGCCCCCGCCGGCCAGGCGTTGGGCTTGCAGCTTGGTCAAGACCTGCTGGTGAAAGTACGCGGGGTTCCGGGCGGCTTCCGCGTCCAGGATGTCCAGCTCGACGAGCTGCTGTACCTTCTCGCGCACCACCTCGGCACGGGTCTTCAGGGCCTGTTGCACCGCGGGCAGCTGCTCAATGAGGGCGTCGAGCTGCTGGCGGTAGGTCTCGACCTCGGCCTTGCTCTCGAACCCGAACCGCAGCGGTTCCCCGCGGTCCACGCTGGCCAGCAGGTTGTCGACGATCAACTTGCGCTCGAAGAGCTGGAGCTGCTTCGGCCCCAGGGGATCGACGATGGCGGCCACGGTGCGACTGACTTCGTCGCCGGCCTGCTGGGGGACGGCGTCCAGCAACCGCAGCACTTCGTTGGCGGTGGCGAACTCGGCGTTGTTGGGCAGGTGCTGCCGGGCGCGGGTCAGCACGTTCTTGGCCGTCGTTGCCCAGGCCTTGATCTTGCTCGCCAGGCTGTCCGGCTGGATGCCGCGTGCCTGCTGCAACCGCTGTTCGACCTCCGCGCTGGGTGCCTGGATGGCGAGGGGCACCGTGTCCGCCCGCTGGCGTTCGCCCGTGCCCAGGCCGAAGCCGCCGAGCGTGGCCATCGGCGACGTGCGTTCCGTCTCGGCCTTGGCCAGGGCCGTCGCCTCGTCGGCCCGCCGTTGGGCGGCCTCAGCCGCCGAGCCTTCCTTGCGAGACGCAAAGAGCAGCAGCGCGCCGTCCTCGTAGATGCCGGCCTTGCGGTCGCGGTCGCTGATGCCGCCCTTGCCCTCGGCGGCGCTCAGGGTCAGCCAGCCGCGCTGCCTGGCCGCCTTCAGCACGGCCAGGAAGCGGGCGCGGTTCCAGCCGAGCTGGGCTTCCAGGTCCGCCAGGTTCACCCAGTTCCGGGTTCGCTCGCCTTGCTCGACGGCGGCGAAGGCGCTCATCAGTGCGTCGATGGACGCCTGGGCTTCGGACGGTTGGGGCCGCTTCGGGTCCAACCCGGCGAACAACGGCCCGCCGGCCTTGGCCTCGGCTTGCTTGGCCGTCTGGTCCTGGCGCAAGCGGTCCAGGGCTTCGCCGGCCTTCTCGTCGGCCGAGGGCTCGCCCCCGAACAGGGGCATGTTGATGTCCTTGATGAAGCCGATGACGTTCTTGCGGAACACCAGCGGCTTGCCGCCGAACTCGATCAGGAACGCCGTGAACAGCTTGCCGACGGGGGACAGGCTGGCGTACTTGCCCTTGAAGAGATCGCCCTGCGCCAACGTGTTGTCGAGGGCGCGCAGCGTGTTGGCCTCCGGGTGTTTGACGACGAACTCCAGGGCTTCGCCGAGGTACTGGGGCACCTTGGCTTCCTGCAAGTCGCGCTGGGCCTTCAACAGTTGCGGGATCGCCCCTTCGATGGTCCGCTTCAACTGGCGGCGTTCCTCGCCGAGCCGTTCGACCAGCTCCACGGGCAGCAGCTTGGTCAGCAGCATGTGCCGGACCAACTCTGTCCCGCCTTCGGTCAGCCGGCCGTCTTCGGGGAAGTAGCGGGCGCGTTCCGCTTCCGGCAGCGCCCGGTAGAGCCGATGCCGGAAATTGCGTCCGGCCACGGGATCGCTGACCGCCTCGCTGAAGGTCGTCTCGTCTTCGAGGCGGATGCTGTCGAGCAATTCGCCGTCGATCAGCCCGTTCAGGCTGGCGGCCGTGCGCACCGGGCTTTGGCTCTGCGTGGTGCTGACGTTGCCGGCGCGGGCGAACTTCTTCGCCTCGGGCGAGTCGGCGGCCATGTCCACCACGCGGACCAGCACGGGCCGTTTGAGGCTGGAGACCGCCGCCGGGTCCAGGCCGAACAGCGCGGCCTGTTCGACCAGCTTGCCCTTGTACCAGTCGAAGTTGCCCTGTTTGCCCCTGGGGCCGGCGGCGACTTGCAGGCTCATCACCCGGCCGTTGCCGTTGATGACCACGCCGTCCGGGTCGGCAGTCGGCGGGCCGCTGTCCGCGCCGGGATGGGTGCTGAGGTAGAAACCGGCCTTCTGCTCGGCGGCGAAGCGGATGACCTTGCGGACTTCCTCGCTGTCTTTGGCGTACTCGCGGGGCTGGAGCCCGGCGGGATAGCTTTCGTTCTTCCTCGGCAAGCCGGTGCGGAAGTCGTGCGAGGGCGTCAGGTCGTCCAGGCTGAACACCGCGTAGCGGGCCGGGATGGGCTTGTCGAAACCTGCGGCTTCGATCTCGGTCGGCTGGCCGACGAAGCGGGCCTTACCGGTCGCCGGGCCGCTGTCCACGCCACGTTCCGCGAGGGCGTCGTTGATCGCTGCGAGCTTGATCTTGTCGGCGGGATCGCTGGAAGCCCGCAACTCCAGTTGCAGCTCGCGCAGCGTGGCCAGGGCCTGGCTGCGCTTCTGCCGGGCGAACAGCGAACGGATGGTGTGTTCGATGGCCCGGCGTTCGGAGGCGGCCTGACTTTCGTCCCGCGGGGCGGCCTCGGGACCAGGCAGCTTGCGGGTGCGAGGGCCTTCCCCCCGGGCCTGCTTCTCGGCCAGAATCTTGCGGCGCTCGCTCTCCGCGCCTTCGTCGCGGAGTTGGAACTTCTTCGCGGGCTTCCTGCGGAGTCGGTACGTCGCCTCCCCGGCCTCGCCCTGGCCGGCCGGTTTCAAGCGGCCCTCGGCCTGCAAGTGGGCCAGCACTTGGGCCACGGCCGCGGCCGGTACTTTCAGCTCGGCGGCCAGCTGTTCGGCCGATGCCGGCGTGCCGGTGAGCAGCGCCCGTTCAAGGCGTTCGTGTTGGGCTTCGCTCAGCTGGGCGGTTGCGGGGCCTTGCGTTCCTGCAGCAGGCGTTCCACCCGTTCCTTGACCTCGGCTACGAATTCCTCGCGGCTCAGGAAGTTCGATTCCGGTTCGGGCAGCTCCACCAGCGGTGCCAAGCCCTGGCGGTGTCGTTCCCGGTTCAGTTCCTGCAGCTGCTTTTCTTCCGCGGCGACTTCGGCGCGCAGGCGCTCCCGGTCGCGTTCCTTCTCCCAGGCTTCGTCCTCCTGGCGCTGTTTCTCCAAGCGCTGATCCAGCTCCGCTTCCAGTGCCGCCGGCTTGTCCTTCAGGTGCCACAAGCCGAGCGCTTTCAGTTGTCGTTCCCTGGACATTCTTCAGCCCCTTCTTCTTCTGGAGTGTGTGTTGTTCGCTGATCCTCGCTTCGACGGTTTCGAGCGTATCCCCTTGACGGATGGGCGTGATGCCGACGCGGAACCCGGTGCCCCGCGACTGCTCGTAGTCGCGCAGTTCCTGGGCGTAGGCGGCTTGGCCGGCGGCATCCTCGGCCGCCGGCTGGTAGCGGGGCTTCCGCGCCCGGGGGTTCTCCAGGTCGGTGGGAATGCCCCGCTCTTGCAGCAGCTGGGCAACCTCCTCCTGGGCCAGCTCCAACGCGCCGGCGAGGGTCGCCCGGTCAATCTTGCCCTGGTCCGCCGTCAGCAGCAAGCCGAAC
>JAEUIF010001094.1 GCA_016795185.1 Planctomycetia bacterium
CGTTCCCAGCCGAGCGTCGAGCCTTGCTCGACCGCCACGCGGGCTTTCACCTCGGGCGGGAGCACGCTGTCGCGATACTCCTTTGGCTGGTGGTCGAAGATATCCCAGGAGGGCATTGACACTACGCGCGAACGGATGCCCTGCGAGACCAGGTGTTCGTGGGTGTCCACCGCCAGCGACAGTTCACTGCCGGACGCGATGAGGATGACTTCCGGTTTGCCTCCCGGCGGATCGGCCAGCACATAAGCGCCGCGTTCAACGCCAGCGGCCGAGGCGTACTTCGTACGGTCCAACGTTGGCAGGGGCTGGCGGGACAGCGCCAGTACGGCCGGTTCGTGGTGCAACTTCATGATGTAGCGGTACGCCTCGACCACCTCGTTGGCGTCGCCGGGCCGCAGCGTCACCATGCCAGGCATCGCGCGCAACGACAGCAACTGCTCCACAGGCTGATGCGTCGGACCGTCCTCGCCATCGCCCATGGCATCGTGCGTGAAGATATAGATGGTGGGCAACTCCATCAGCGCCGAGAGGCGCATCGCCGGCCGCATGTAATCGCTGAAGATGAAGAAGCTCGCGCCGTAGGGCCGCACCTTGGTGAGCGACAGGCCGTTCAGGATCGCGCCCATCGCGTGCTCGCGGATGCCGAAGTGCAGGTTCCGGCCGCCGGGACTGTCGGCCTGGAAGGAGCCCGCGCCCTCGAATTTCAGCGTGGTCTTGTTCGACGGCCCCAGGTCCGCCGAGCCGCCCATCAGCCAGGGAATGTTCTGCGCCAGCACGTTCAGCACCTTGCCGGACGCTTCGCGGCCCGGAATGCCCTTGGCATCGGCGGGGAAGGTCGGCAGATTGCGGTCCCAGTTGGCGGGCAGCTGGCGGCGCTGCATCTGCTCGATCTCGGCTGCCAGTTCTGGATACTTGCCGCGATAGGACTCGTACAGCGCCCGCCATTGTTCGCTGAGTGCCGCGCCGCGCTGGCCAATGCCGGCGGCGAAGTGCTCGCGGACGCCGTCGGGCACCAGGAACTTGGCGTCTTCCGGCCAGCCGTAAGCCTTCTTGGTCAGACGGATTTCCGCATCGCCCAGCGGTTCACCGTGTGCTTCCGGCGTATCCTGCTTGTTCGGCGAGCCCCAGCCGATATGACTGTCGAGGATAATGAACGTCGGCCGCCCCTTGGTCTTCTGGAAGACCTTCAGGGCGTGCTCGATGCGTTCGATATCGTTGGCGTCGCCGACGCGCAGCACGTTCCAGCCATAGCTCAAAAAGCGGCCGGCGACATCTTCCGTGAAGGTGATGTTCGTGCGGCCTTCGATGGTGATGTGATTGTTGTCGAAGATCCAGCAGAGGTTATCGAGGCCGAGGTGCCCGGCCAGCGAGGCCGCTTCCGCACCGACGCCCTCCATCATGCAGCCATCGCCGCAGATGGCGTAGATGTTGTAGTCGAACATCGTGAAGCCGGGCTTGTTGTAGCGCTGCGCCAGCCACTTTTCGCCGATGGCCATGCCCACGCTGGTGGCGATGCCCTGACCCAGCGGCCCCGTGGTCGTCTCGACGCCCGACACCCAGCGGTATTCCGGATGCCCTGGCGCTTTGCTGTTGAGTTGGCGGAAGTGACGAATGTCATCGAGCGTGACCGACGGTTTGCCGACAGTCTCGTATTTCGAGTTGACCGCCTGCGTTTCGGTCAGGTGCAACACTGACCAGAGCAGCATGGAGGCATGCCCATTCGACAGCACGAAGCGGTCGCGGTTGGGCCAGATCGGATGCGATGGATCGAAGCGCATCTCGCGGTTCCAGAGGGTGTAGACCAGCGGTGCGAGCGCCATGGGCGTGCCGGGGTGGCCGGACTTGGCCTGCTGGACGGCGTCGATCGACAGGGTCCGGATGGTGTTGATCGCCAGGAGGTCCAGTTGGTCGTTGGTCATGGTGGTTACCTTGAGATTGCCAATTGTTTTGTGTTGAATCCTGGCGGTTTCGCCTGGGCAAGCGAACCCGTGTCTACCCAGCCGCCGCCTCGCGATCCGCGAGGATCAGGGCCTGGTCCTGTTCCACGCGGCCGGCGGGAATCGTCGTGTCGGCCAGGCGCAAGCGCGCCAGCATGTCGGACTTTTCGCTGCCCGTGGCAAGCCAGAGGATGCGCCGAG
>JAEUIF010001131.1 GCA_016795185.1 Planctomycetia bacterium
CCGGGTGGCCGCCCAGCGCCCGGTGGGGGCGCAGGGGGTCGCGCCCCGCGCGGGTGGTACCGGGGGACGGGCGTGGGGGCCGCACGGCCCGGCTGGGGGCTGCCCCCAACGAGCCCCGCCCCCTTTGCGCCCCGGCTCTCAGGCTTCCTCGTCCTCGACTTCCTCGAAGATCATCAATTCGTTCGGATCGATGCCCAGCTTGTGCAAGCGTTGCGTCGCGCTTTCCTGGGTCTGGACCTCGGGATGCGCCAGCAACAGGTCGTAAGCGCCGACCTGGGCAGTCCAGCCAGCGGCGCGCAGCTGGTCGAGCAGCGTCGCCGCCTTCTGCAAGCGTTCCTGCAACGATGCGCCCAGCTGGCGCAACTGCTCGCCGCTGATGCGCGCCGTCGCCTCGATCTCCCGATCCGGCGAGCCGAACAACGGAAGTGCCACCACCACGGCCATGTTGTTCCGCCCTTCCACGTTGACGAAGTCGTTTACTGGCCCAGCTTGTACTGGCGGGCGCGGTCCAGCAGCGTCTTGTCCTTGCACAGTGCCAGCACGCGGTCGAGGGCTTTGTCGAACTCGGCCTTGTTCGGTTCCCGGAGCGGGCGCGAATGGGCCAGTTCGACCACCGCCTTGCATGCCTGCTGGTTCAAGTCCTTGTGATCCAGGTACGGCAGGACGTAGCGCAGCGTGTCGAGGACGCGGACAAAACCGATATTTTCCAGCAGCAGCTTGCGTTCGTCGTCGCGGTCGGCCAGCTCCATCGCCTGCTTCAGCGCGGCGAGCGAGGCCAGCTTGTCGGCGTCGGTGCGGTCGCTGGACAGAATGGTGTTGACGCGGATCGCGGCCCGCAGGGCTTGCTGACGCCGGGCCGGTTCCTTCGCGTTCTTCGCCAGCTTCAGCAACTCCTCGGAGGCCATAGCGTCGGGCCAGTTGCAAAGCGCCGCGACGCCCGCTTCGTGCAGGGCGGGGTTGCTGTCGGCCAGCGCTTCCTGGACCACGGGTAGCGCAGCTGGTCCACCGAGGCGGCCGAGCAAGGGCAGCAGGTCGGCGCGCTGGCCCTTGGCACCGTCCTTGAGCAGCGCCAGCAGGGCGTCGGCCCGCTTCGCGGGTTCGGGAATCTGGGCGCAGACGGTGACAATGGCCAGCTCGGCGTCGGCGCGTTCCTTGCCCTTCTCCGTCTTCAGCAGGGCCAGCACCATTTCGGGGACGTGCTTCGGCTCGGCCAGGGCCTTCAGGCCGGCGAAGGCGCTGGCGCGCACGCCGGCATCGTCGCCGCGCGCGGCTTGCAACAGCACCGGCGCTGCGCCCGCGACCTTGCGCCGCTCGACGACGCCGATCAGGGCCGACAAACGGGCCGGTGACTTCTCCGCCGCCAGGGCCGCGAGCAGCTTGTCGTTGACGCCGTCCGCCGCGAGTTGCACCAGGCTGTCAGCCGCCGGGCCGCTCAGCGCTGAAGCAGCGAACAGGTTCTCCAGCAGCAGTTCGACCACCGAGGCATCGCCGAGCCGCCCGAGGGCTTGAATACCCGCCTGCTTGATCCTGGCATCGGCACTTTTCGCGGCGGCCAGGGCGACCGGCAACTGGCTGCGGTCGCCCCGCGCGGCCAGGGCGGTCAGCACCAGCACCTGACTGGCGGCAGGCAGCTTGTCGCTGCTGGCGGCCAGTGTTTGGAGCGCCTTCGCGTTCAGGTTCTCGATCTGGCCGACGGCGATGGCGCGGGCATCCGCATCCGTGCCGCCGAGGATGTCCAGGGTCATGGCCCCGGCCTGGTCGCCGACCGAACGCAGCACGCCTTGCAGCGCTGCCAGCCGGATCGGACGCGGCTCATCCGGCTTGTGGAGCGCCTGATAGATCGCCAGGGCGTCGGCGGCCTTGCCTTCCTTCAGGCGGCGGTCGGCGCATTGCAGCCAGGCGTCGGCGATCGCGGGACGGACTTCCGCCATGGCCTTGGTGCGAGCGGCAGCGAGCACCTGAGCGGCTTCCGGCGTGGCGAAGCGGCCCAGCGCCCGCGCGGCGGCATTGCCGGCCGCGACATCGTCGCTCACCAATTCCTTGGCCACGGCGGCGGTCGCCGACGCATCGCCGCGATGGGCCAGTGCGTTGAGCAGCCCCACCTTGGTGCGGCCGGCTGCTTTCGGCAGGCGTTCCGTCAGCTTGCCGGTCGCCGTCGCCGCCGGGTTGTTCGCCAGGCAGCGGACGGCGGCGTCGCGCACCGGCTCATCTTTGTCGTCCAGCACGGCAGCGACGGCGGCCACGCATTCTTCCCGGCCGATGCGTTCCAGTTGTCTCAGCAGCCAGACGCGGGCGGGGCTGGGCGTGGCGGCGTCGAGCTTGCCGGCCATCAGCTGGCAGGCTTCCGCGCGCAGCGCCTCGTTGCCGGGCGCGCCCAGCTGGAAGCACAGGTTCTGCCACTGCTGCTGGGCGTCGTTCTTGGCCGCCAGGTTCGGCAACAGTTCCTCGAACGTCTGCCGCAGCGTCTTGCCCTTGAGGTCGGGCGGCGCGGCGGGCAGTGCGGTCAGGCCGGTGCAGAGCAACGTCAAAGAAAGCAGCGTGAGGCGTCGCATGACGCGGGTACTCCGGGTGAATGCGTGATGAACGGTGGGAACTTAGCGCGGAAGCCTACGGCTCAGGCCCAGCTGGCTAGAGAACTTTGCGACCGGCGGCAGCGGTCCCCCCCGCGGACCCAACGGTATTGTGTTGTGTACGCGGGGCGGACCATAGCGCCCCCTGCCCCCAACATCCCCAAAACGCGCGTGTGCCAAAAA
>JAEUIF010001152.1 GCA_016795185.1 Planctomycetia bacterium
GGTGACGCCTGCCTGAGTTCTTTTCCAGACGCCAGAAAGCGCGTCGCGACCGGGTTCGACCAGCCGCAGCAAGTCGATGGCTTTCTGCCAGCGTGCGGGATCGTCAGCTTCCGCGCTGGGGTTGCCGGTTTTCGGCGGCTGCGGACGGCCCAGCGTACCCTTGCCGGTGATTTCCAGCACGTCGATACGATGGAAGCTCGTCGTGCCCAGCCAGGAACCGACGCCCAGGTTGCCGCCGGCCCACCACTGCCAGTATTCCGGCGGCCCCACGTTGCGAAAGTCGGTGGCCAGTTCGTCGGTCAGCGTGCCGTTGGTATAGGATTTCACTGCCTGCCTGCGCACCTGGAGGATCGACACCATCCGCTGCCCGTTCGGCGCGCCGGGCTTGCCGGGACCGGTGTTCGCGTAGCGTGGCCGACCGTCCACGGTGTTGAAACCAAAACCCGAAGCGCCGATCTCCCAGCCCAAAGTACGCCCTGCCTGGGCCAGGAAGAACATGACGCTGTGCTTGCCCGACAGCCGGGTGTACTCGACGCGCAGGTCGTATTCCTCGGGCGGCTGATAGGGGAACTGAAACTTGGCGCCGGGCACGACGTCGCAAATCAGGTTGCCGCCGTCCAACCGCCAGCTGCCGGTGGTCCGGTCGCGGGCCGGATCGGCCACGGCCAGCAGATTGATGGCATTGCGCCAGCGCGCCGGATCATCGACCGCGCCCGTGGGCACGACATTGCCCGGCCCCGTGGCGGCTGCCGTCGCTCCCGTCGGGCCGCCCGCCGCGCTGGGCCGTGGCGAAGAACCGAACCAGAGCAGCAGCGGCACCAGCAACAGCACAACGCCGATCAGCGTCCCGACCGCGGTGCCAATGAGCAGAGGTCGCGGCCAGCGCGCGGCCGACGCAACTGCCGCGCCGGGACGCAGGCCCGCTTCGAGAGCGGTGATCGCCTCATCCATGGTGGCGAAGCGTTCCTCCGGCTTCTTGGCCACCATGCGCTTGTACGCCGCCTGCAACGCGGCCGACGCGCCGGGCAGCGGCGGAATCGGCGCGTCGCGGTGCGCCATCAGCTTTTCCATCACGGTCTGACCGCCGTACATCGTCTGGCCGGTGAGCAGATAGAAGAGCGTGCAGCCCAGGCTGTAGACGTCCGAGCCGCGATTGGCGTTCCGGCTGTTGAGCGCCTGCTCCGGCGCGATGTAATCGCTGGTGCCAAGAATGGCCCCGGTCTTGGTCAGCTCCTGCGTGGCGCTGTCGTCGTCGTCGCCGGTCTGGCGGGCCAGCCCCAGGTCGAGCACCTTGACGACGCCGCGACCGTCGAGCAGCAGGTTGCTCGGCTTGATGTCGCGGTGAATGATGCCGGCCGCGTGGGCGTGCGCCAGGCCGCGCGCCGCCTGCACGACGTAATCGACCGCGCGCTCGGGCGGCACTGGCCCCTGCTGCTTGACCAGCTTCGAGAGGTCGGTCCCCTCGACGAACTCCATGACCAGGAAGTGCGTGCCCTTGTCTTCACCGGCGTCGGAGGCGGCCACGATGTTCGGATGTTGCAACTGCGCGACCGCCCGCACCTCGCGCAGGAAGCGCTTGACGGCCGTGGGCTTGCTCGTGACCGCCGGGGACAGGACCTTGAGCGCGACGATCTGCCCCAGCTTGCGGTGCCTGGCCTTGAAGACCATGCCCATGCCGCCTTCGCCGAGCTTATCGAGGACGAGGTAATTGTCGAGCGTCAGTTCGCGTCCCTTGCCTTGCAGGATCAGCGTCGCCTGGTACTTGGTCAGCTTGCGCGCCTTGACCAGTTCCTTGGCGAGCGGCACGCAGTTCTGCCGGTCGGCCGGAGTGGCCCGCGCTCGGAGCGCCTGCACTTCGGCAGCCGGCAAGGCACCGCCTTCGGTCAAGCCAGTCAGGAACAAGTCGAGCGGCACACCTTCCGCTGCGGGAGGGGCAACAGGTCGCTGGGATGACGGTGGCGGCATGGGGGCAACCTCGCGGGCAGGCGGGTCCGAACGCGACGGCGGGCCAGCTGAAGTATACTCCATTCTTCGCAGGGGGTTGAGCAAAATGAGGGGTGGTTGCGACCCCGCTGGCGGCTTCGCAGGTTCGCCGCATAGCAGTAAACCGCAGAGAGCTGTGGCGGTTGGCTTTAGCCCCGGAGGGGCGTTAGCATAGTAGCCCACGGCGCTAGCCGTGGGTTAACGATGCGTAAATCACTCTCCAAGCCCCGGAGGGGCGGTAGAAATGGCCCACAGCTTCAGCAACTTGCTCTACCACATCATCTTTGGGACGAAACACCGTGTTCCCTGTATCGATCCGGAACTGATGCCGCGCCTACATGCCTATCTGGGTGGTATCGTTCACGAACTGGACGGCAAGCCACTCATCATCAATGGCACCACCGATCACGTTCATTTACTCGTTGGGCTTTCGACGCGATCGAGTATCGCTGACGCATTGCGGGTGCTCAAGACCAACTCGTCGCGCTGGGTGCATGAAACCTGGCCCGCTCGCTCGGCGTTTGGCTGGCAGGCGGGTTACGCCGCGTTCAGTGTCAGTCACTCGCAACGCAGCGCGGTCTGGAAGTACATCCAGAATCAGGCGGAACATCATCGTAAACTGACCTTCGCCGAAGAGTATCAACAATTCTTGCGCAAACACGGCATCGAGTACGACGAGCGCTATCTGTGGGAATGAGCGATGCAGTCTTCTGCCGCCCCTCCGGGGCTGGTGGTATCGACGGCTTGCATTCCCACGGCTTGCGCCGTGGGCTACAGCGCTAGCGCCCCTCCGGGGCTCCGGCAGAATGCGCATTGCTGAAGTTGTACTGAAGGTCTGTCCCGCAACGTTTCAGCAGCATACGAACTTTCGCCTGCAACAGCGCGATGAAGTCGATGAAGTAGACGTAGGTTTCGTACTCGCTCCGTTCCGCGTCCGTCAGCTTCCCCTCATTGCACCTGCGCGCCAGCTTGTCGATCCGAGCCTGGACCTTGCGATCGAATTGCAGCTTGATCAGTTCGCGGGCCACCTCGGGAGTGAGAATCCGGCCAACCGGTTCAAGCAGGCGGTCCAGAACAGGCGCATCGAGAGTTTTCAAGATGGGATTGTACCCCGGACGGTACGGCGCGCGAAGCAATCGGCACGAAACCCCAAAAAATTGCTGACGGCCGCGCTCCGCGCCGTCACACTGCTGGGGAGGTCATTCCCCTTGTCCCACCCCGAGGTGCCTGCCATGCTCGACAAACCCGAAAACTCGCTGGACCGACGCACCCTGCTGTCCGGCGTCGGCGCAGCCGCCGCTTCCGTGGCACTGCTCACGGATGTCGTCGCCGAGCAAAACAACCCCGCCGCCCAGGTCGCCGACCGCGCTTCCACCATTCGCATCAAGAGCCTGCATGCCACCCCCGTGGGTCCGAAGGTCTACATCAAGCTCGAGACCAACCACGGCATCACCGGCTGGGGCGAGATCGACCAGCTGGAGCCGAACACCGCCACGGCCCTGGTTCGCTCCCTCTTTGAATTGCTCGATGGCGAGAACCCGACGCGCATCGAGCACCTCTGGCAGAAGGTGTTTCGTGCCCATCGCGATATGCGCGGCGGGCCGTTCATGGTCCATACCCTGGCCGGCATCGACATGGCCCTATGGGACATCGCCGGCAAGCTCTGGAACACGCCCGTCTACCGCTTGCTGGGCGGGCCGACGCGCGACAAGCTGCGCGTCTATCCCTCGCCCAAGGCGACCAAGACCGGCGCGGGGCCGCTGCCCTTCTGCGGCACGCCCAAGGAAATCGAACGCCATGTGCAACTGATCCAGCAAGCGCGCAAGCAGGTCGGCCCGGACGGCGCGGTGATGTTTGACGCCCACTGCGCCCTGCCGCCGCCGTTCCTCATTCAGCTCGCCTCGCTGATCGCGCCCAGCGAGATCATGTTCATCGAGGAACCGGCCGTGCCGGGCAACATCGAGGTCTTCAAACGGCTGAAGCAGGCGATTCATATTCCGCTGGCCACCGGCGAGCGCGACCGCACCATCTGGGAAATGCTGCCCTACTTGCAGGAACGCTGCATCGACGTGCTCCAGCCCGACTGCGCGCACACCGGCGGCATCTCGCAGATGCGCAAGATCGCCGCGCTGGCCGAGGCGTATCACGTGCCGCTCGCGCCGCACTGCGTCACCTGGGACCTGGGCGTCTCGGCCAGCTTGCACGCGAGCGCTGCGATTCCCTTCTTCCTGATCCACGAATACTATCCCACGCACACCCCGCAGGGCCTGATCCGCAAGCAATGGTCCGTGGACAAGGAAGGCTATGCCACGCTGCCCGAAGGCCCCGGCCTGGGCTGCGAAGTGGATGAGAAGGTACTCGAAGAGGTGGCGAAGAACCCGAAGAACCCCTGGAAATGGCCGACGCGCGGCCGGCTCGCGGACGGTTCGATCGCGGATTATTGAATCGATACGGAATGTAGCCCGCCGCTCCGCGGCGGGCTGCTTTCCACAAGCTGCTCGCTGCTAGTGGGTTGACAACCGTGATCTTGCTCGATGCGCTGCCGCTCGATTTCCCTACCGCGAAGCGGTTGTACTCCACAGCCCAGGGTCGCGCAGCGCACCCTGGGGAGCGGAGCCCAGAGGATATTTATACCCCGCAGGGGTTGGACAAGGCAGGCCGCCACGGTTTGTACAACCGCTTCGCGGTAGGCGAGCAAATGCCGCCGTGTTCTCCCAGGGTGCGCTGCGCGACCCTGGGCTGTGGAGTACAACCGCTTCGCGGTAAAGAGTTAAGGAGTGTTTCAGAGCGCGCAAGCTCTCGATTGACTCTGCACTAGGCTCCGGACTTCGCTCATCCACCCAGACTCCCGTCAATCTCCCTGGCACTCGCGCGGTGGTCTCGCTATAGTCCCGCGCGCTGGGATGCCCTCGGAACGGCATCCCGCCGACCCAGGAGACATGGCCGATGCACCGACCCTTTCCCGTCGTATTGTCGCTTTGCCTGGCCTGCGCACTTTGCCAGGCACGGCCGGCGCAGGCGTCGAACCGCGACAACGAGATTATCGATTCCGCCAGCGAAGTCCTCGACGCCTTCACCAACTTGCATCTGAAGAGCATTCCGCCCAACTTGCTCAAGGACGCGCAGGGGCTGGCGATTATTCCGGGCGTCATCAAGGCGGGCTTCGTCATCGGCGGCCGGCACGGGCGCGGCGTGCTGCTGGCGCGCGGCGCGGATGGGACCTGGGGGCGGCCCGTGTTCATCACGCTGTCCGGCGGCAGCGTCGGCTGGCAGGTGGGTGTGCAGTCCACGGATTCGATCCTGGTCTTCAAGACGAAGAATAGCCTGGACCGCGTGCTGAACGGCAAGGGCAAGCTGACCTTGGGCGGCGACGTGGCCATCGCCGCCGGGCCGCTGGGCCGTCAGGCCGAGGCCGGCACGGACGGTCAGCTCAAGGCCGAAATCTATTCGTACTCGCGCAGCCGGGGCCTGTTCGCCGGGGCTTCACTCGAAGGCGGCGTGCTGCTGCTCGACGCCAAGGGCACCGATTCCTACTACCGCCACGAACCGACGACGGCCGTCGATCCGCGCACCCGCGCGGTCGTCCCGGTGACGCCGCCCTCGACCTTGCTGCAATGGAAGGTCGCCCAGCTGACCAACGCGCCGGCGGCTGCTCCCGCTATCGAGGTACCGGTCGCGCCGATTCCGGCCCCGGTCGCGGAACCGCCCGTCCTCGCGCCGCCAACGCCGTTGCCGCCGGGGCAGCCGGTGCCGCAACCGTTGCCGAGACCGCAGTAGACCGTTACAGGTTGTCGATCGAAACCCGCAGGGCCGCCGAAGGTATCCCTTTCGCGGCCCTGCGGGTTTTCTGTTTGGGGTGCCCCACGGGGCTGACCCCCGCCGATGATCCGGTATTGCTGCTGCCACCGCTCCCGCAAGGCGCCCGACCCGGACACGATGCGGACAACCGAATGCCTTGTCCAGAGAGTGGCTGCCTGAAGTACGTCGGGCTTTCCAGCTCGACCGGCAGTTCCCGTGGTTGGCCGCGCCCGCTCCACGACCACACTGGCCGCCGGCGCTGTATGTCGGGCTGGAAAGCCCGACGTACTGCCGCTGGTCAGGCAGTCACTCCTTGGACTTTGCACGAACCGGACGATCAACCGGGCGTCGCGCACCTGATCAGTGCCAGCAACTGAGCGGGTTCGCGCCGACGACTGCCTCGTTACAATAAACGCAGAGGCGATGTCCGCGCTCCATCCGGGACTTGACGCATGTTCGACTTCCTGACCCACCTGTTCGATACGCAGGGGTTTCCGCCGCGCTGGCACTGCGGCGACTGGTCACCGGCCCACGGCTGGCTGCACGTGATCTCCGACCTGGCCGTCTGGTCGGCGTACTTCGCGATCCCGTGTATCCTGCTGTATTTCGTGCTGCGGCGGCGCGACATTCCATTTCGCATGGTCTTCTGCCTGTTCGGCGCGTTCATTCTGGCCTGCGGCACGACCCACCTGATGGAAGCCATCATCTTCTGGTGGCCCGCCTATCGGCTGGCGGGCGTCATCAAGCTGTTCACCGCCCTGGTGTCCTGGGGCACGGTGCTCGCACTGATCCCGGCCACGCCCAAGGCACTGGCCATGCGCAGCCCCGAGCAGCTCGAACGCGAGATCGTCGCTCGCCAGGGCGCGGAACAAGCCTTGCAGCAGACCAACGATGAATTGCAGCGTCAGGTGGCGGCGCTGCGAGCCAGCGAGGAACGCTTCCGGCTGCTCGTTGAAGGCACGCGCGACCACGCGATCTTCATGCTCGACCCGGCCGGCCGGGTGGCGTCGTGGAACCTGGGGGCCGAGCGGCTGCTGCAATACCGCGCCGACGAGATCATCGGCCGGCACTGCTCCTGCTTCTTCCCGCCCGAAGACGCCGGGGCGGGCCGAGCCGAAGAGGAGCTGCGCCAGGCCACCGCCGAAGGCAAGTTCGAGGAAGAGAACTGGCGGGTGCGCCAGGACGGCACCCGCTTCTGGGCCAGCGTGGTGGTCGCGGCCCTGCGCGACGAACAGGGCCAGCCGCGCGGCTTCGCCAAGATTATCCGCGACGCCACGATCCGCAAACAAGCGGAGGAGAACGCCCGCCAGCTGGCCGAGGAAGCCGCGGCACGGCGGGCCGCCGAGGAGAATGCCCAGGCCATCGAGCGTCAGCGCGAACAGCTGCGGGTCACGCTGCGCAGCATCGGCGACGGCGTCATCACGACCGATGCCGCGGGCCGCGTCACACTGCTGAACCCGGTCGCCGAGTCCTTGATGGGTCGGCCTGGCGCGGAAGCCGTGGGGCAGCCCATCGACGCTGTCTTTCGCATCATTCACGAGCAGTCCCGAGCGCAGGTCGTCAACCCGGTGGTTCAGGTGCTCGCGACCGGGCAGGCCGCCGGCCTGTCGAACCACGCGCTGCTAGTCGCGCGCGACGGCAGCGAGCGGCCCATCGACGACAGCGCCGCGCCGATCCGCGACCAGGATGGGCGCGTCGCCGGCGCGGTCCTGGTTTTTCGCGACATCACCGAGCGCCGGCGCGAGGAAGGCGAACGCCAGCAGCAGGTGCGGCAACTCGCGGAGGCCGAGGAACGCATCCGCGCGGTGGTCGAGAATGTGATCGACGCCATCATCACCATCGACGAGCGCGGCCAGGTGCAGTCCGCCAACCCCGCCGCCGAACGGTTGTTTGGCTACAAACGAGAGGAACTGCTCGGCCAGAACGTCAAGCTGCTGATGCCCGAACCGTATCACGGCGAGCACGACGGTTACCTGGCGAACTACCTGCGCACGGGCCAGGCGAAGATTATTCGCATCGGCCGCGAAGTGGAAGGACGGCGCAAGGACGGCAGCACCTTTCCGATGGAACTGGCCGTCAGCGAGTTCGCGCTGGGCGGGCAACGCTTCTTCACCGGCATCGTCCGCGACATCACCGAACGCAAGCAAGCCGAAGCCGCCCTGCGCGAGGCCGACCGCCGCAAGGACGAGTTCCTGGCGACGCTGGCCCACGAACTGCGCAATCCGTTGGCTCCCATCGTCAATTCCCTGCAAATCCTGCGCATGGCCGAAGGCGACCTCGCCGCCGGACGCCAGGCCCGCGCCATGATGGAGCGTCAGTTGCAGCACCTGGTCCGCCTGGTGGACGATTTACTCGATGTCTCGCGCATCACGCGCGGCAAGGTCGAGCTGCGCCGGGAGCGCATCGAACTGTCCGCCGTGCTGCAAAATGCTCTGGAAGCTTCCCGCTCCTTCGTGCAGGCGAAGGCCCAGTCGCTGACGGTTCACTTGCCGACGGAACCACTCTGGCTAGACGCCGATCCGACCCGGCTGGCGCAGATCGTCTCGAATCTGCTCAACAACGCCGCGAAGTACACCGACCGCGGCGGGCAAGTGTGGCTGACGGCCCGGCGCGACGGCCACGAAGCGGTGATCTCCATCCGCGATGACGGCGTCGGCATCGCCGCCGAGCACCTGGCCTATATCTTTGGCATCTTCTCGCAGGTGGTGCCAGCCCTGGAACGTTCGCAAGGCGGTCTGGGCGTCGGGCTGGCGCTGGTGCGCGGCCTGGTCGAACTGCACGGCGGCACGGTCGAGGCCCGCAGCGCGGGTCCAGGTCAGGGCAGCGAGTTCGTGGTCCGGCTGCCGGCCGCCGAAGCGCCCGCTCCGGCCACGCCGCCCCCGGCTGTCGCGTCAGAGTCGAACGATGGCTCAACCCGAAGGCGCATCCTGGTCGTGGACGACAACCGCGACGCCGCCGCCAGTCTGGCGATGTTCCTGCAACTGATCGGCCACGACGTGCAAATCGCCCACGATGGCCCGGAAGCCCTTGAGATGGCCGGTGCGTTCGCGCCCGAGGTGGTGCTGCTCGACATCGGCATGCCGCGCATGAACGGCTACGACGCGGCCCGGCACATCCGGGCGCAACCCTGGGGCCAGTCGATGTTCCTCGTCGCTCTCACCGGCTGGGGCCAGGAGAGCGACAAGCAGCAAGCGCGGGAAGCCGGCTTCGACTTGCATCTGACCAAGCCGGTGGAGCCTGAAGCGCTGGAGAAGGTGCTGGCGGAACTGACCCATGCCAGTCGCGCGCCGTCATGACTTCGCGGCCGGCTCGTGGATGACGGGCAGAGCAGTGCGCGTCCGAGCGGGCTCGGCCTTCTGCTTGTCGCCGAAAATCTTGTGGAACAGCCACATGATCGGATCGTAGAAGCGGTCGACGACGCGCTCCTTGAGCGGAATGATGCCGTTGTCGGTGATGTGGATGTGTTCCGGGCAGACCTCCGTGCAGCACTTGGTGATGTTGCACAGGCCGATGTTGAGGGAGTCCTTGACCAGCGGCAGGCGGTCGGCGGTGTCGAGGGGATGCATCTCCAGGCTGGCGACGCGGATCATGAAGCGCGGGCCGCCGAACATCTCCCCTTCCGTCTTGCCGTGATCGCGCAGCACATGGCAAGTGTCCTGGCACAGAAAGCACTCGATGCACTTGCGGAATTCCTGCACGCGGTCGACTTCCTCCTGGCTCATGCGCCAGGTGCCGTCCGGCGCATCGGCCTGGCGCGGCTGGAATCGGGGGATCATCTTGTTGATCTTGTAGTTCCAGGACACGTTCGTGACGAGGTCGCGGATGAGCGGAAACGTGTGCATCGGCTCGACGATGGTGGTCTCGCCGGGCGTGATGTAGCGTTCATCGTCCATGCGCGTCATGCACATGAGGCGCGGCCGGCCGTTGATCTCGGCCGAACACGAGCCGCACTTGCCGGCCTTGCAGTTCCAGCGGCAGGCCAGGTCCGGTGCCTGCGTCGCCTGGATCTGGTGAATGCAGTCGAGGACGACCATGCCCTCGCCGACCTCGGCGGTGTACTCCTGGAACTCGCCCTGGTCCTGCGTGCCGCGCCAGATCTTGAACTTCGCCTGTGCCATTATTGCCTCGCCTTGGGCTTGCTTGCGTCTCGCCGAACTTCCAGCGTGTACAACCAGGTGCCGAGCCGATCCTGCTTGCGGACCAACCGGAACGCGCGCCCGAACACCTTGGATGGCGTCCAGCCGTCCTTGCTCGGTGCGGCGCAGTAGCCGGTCCGTCGCCAGTTCAGAATCTGAAATTCAATCGTGTCGCCACGGGCATCGATCAACCAGTATTCCGGAATGCCGGCCCGATGATACACCGCGCGCAGCGTGATCGCGTCCTTTTTGATGGAACTGTCGCTGACGATTTCCATCACCCAGTCGGGCGTGCCGTCCAGGGCGCGCTTGACGCCGCCGAACTCGATGAACGTGACTTTGCCCGCTTTCAACGTCTTCCAGTGCGCCGCCACACCGTCTGGATTCGTGGCGAGTTCCGCTGCTTGGTTGCACAGCAGGACGCCGTCGGAATACAGCCGGCCGAAGTCTTCCTCCGCCACCAAGGGCAACAGAGTGCGATACACGCCGGCCTTCACTTCCGCATGGCTGTCAATGGCTTCCTCGCTCATGTCGAGTTCCACCATGCCATCGTCGAACGTCACCCGGAGCTTTTCCGGGAAATCGTCGGCCGTCACCCACGCCAGGAAGCCGGCGTAGGTATGCGCCGCGGCTGGGATCGTCAGACGCTTCGACGCGCCGAACTCCCAGACGATCGGTGCTGCGGTGACGACGGTCATGACATCTGCCTCGCCTGGCAATGCCGAAGGTCGCTTCTAATCTCCGGCAGCTTGCCTGAGAGCCTGTGCGAAAAGGGGACGGGACTCGTTGCCGGAACGGCCCGTCGGGTGCTTCGCACAACGAGTCCCGTCCCCTTTTCGCACAGGCTCTAAGCATCCGCCGGCCGGGTTTCGAGCTTGTACACCCACGCTCCGCGTCGGTTTCTTTTTCGAGTCAGGCGAAACGAACATCCAAAGACCCTGGACTTGAGCCAACCGTCGCGCGCCGGCGTCGCCGCGTAGCCGCTCTTCCGCCACTGGAGGATCTGGAACACGATCTCCTTGCCGCGCGCGTCGATCAACCAGTATTCCGAGATCCCTGCACGATGATACGCTTCGCGGAGCGTCACCGTGTCCTTCTTGACCGAGCTGTCGCTGACGACCTCGAGAATCCAGTCCGGCGCGCCCTCGACCGCGCGCTCCACGCCTTTGCGATTGACGAAGCGCACTCGGCCGGCGTTGATCGTCTCCCAGAGGACCGCCAGGCCGTCCGGGTTCGTGGAGATATCGGCATCGGGATTGCCGAAAAGAACGCCTTCGGGATAAAACTCGCCGAAATCCGTCTCCTGTTGCAGCTCGAAAACCGTGTGATAGACAGCAGCCTTGACGGCAACATGGGTATGCAACGATTGCTCGCTCATATCCAGCATCACCAGCCCGTGGATGAAGGTCACTGGCAGCTTCTCGGGCAGCGAACCCGCCAGCACCCATTCCATGAAACCGGTGTAGGTGTGCGCTTCGGGCGGAATGTCAACGACGCTCGGCTCACCGAAGCCCCAGCCTGGTTCGTGGACAGGCTCAACTTTGACTGCTGGCCCGCTCATGGCGTTTTCCGTTACTGCAACTCTTCCGGCAGCTTGCCTTCGCCCTGCTGCTTGATGATCTCCTTGAGGTCGTCCGGCACCGGCGGCAGGTCTTCCCAGCGGAATTCCATCCGGCCGTCCGCGCCCTTCCACACCACCGTGTTCTTCTTGCCGAAGTTCTTGGAGTCCTTCTTCGGATAATCGTCGCGGAACTGGCCGCCGCGGCTTTCGCGGCGTTCGATGGCGGCCTTGGTCACCGCTTCGGACACCGTCAGCAGATTGTGCAGGTCCATGCAGGTGTGCCAGCCGGGATTGTACTCGCGGTTGATCGGGGCGCGGACTTTGCGGGCGCGCTCCCAGAGTTGTTGCAGACCGTCCAGGGCCCGCACCATCTCTTCTTCCTTGCGGACAATGCCCACGAGGTCCTGCATCATGTCCTGCAAATCCTGCTGCACCTTGTAGGGATTCTCGTCGCCCTTCGGCTCGTCAATGAAGCTCAGCGCCCAGCGCGTGGCTTCGTCGATCTGGTCGTCGTGGATCGTGCCAGCGCCGTGGTCCTTGGCGAAATGGGCGGCGTACTCGCCCGCGCGCTTGCCGAGGACCAGCAAGTCGGACAGCGAGTTGCCGCCGAGGCGGTTCGCGCCGTTGATGCCCGCCGCGCACTCGCCGCAGGCGAACAGGCCGGGGATCTTCGACATCTGCGAGTCGCCGTCGACGCGGATGCCGCCCATGACGTAGTGCGTCGTCGGCCCGACTTCCATCGGCTGCTTCGTCAGGTCCAGGTTGCCCAGTTCCTTGAACTGGTGGTACATGCTGGGCAGCTTCTTCTTCCAGTGCGAATCGGCGTCGAAGCTGCTGACGCGCTTTTTCATCCACTCGGCGAACGATTTCAGCTCCAGGAACACGCCGCCGTGCGGGCTGCCGCGGCCTTCCTTGACCTCGCGGTTGATGCAGCGGGCGACGTGGTCGCGCGTCAGCAGTTCCGGCGGCCGGCGCGAATCCTTGCCGTTGAACTTTTCCGCCAGCACGTAGAGGAAGCCTTCCTCCTCGTTGTCGGCCGTCTGCGGTTTGTAATTGTCCGGAATGTCGCCGAACATGAAGCGCTTGCCTTCGCTGTTGCGGAGGCAGCCGCCCTCGCCGCGCACCCCTTCCGTCACCAGGATGCCGCGGACGCTCGGCGGCCAGACCATGCCGGTGGGGTGAAACTGGATGAACTCCATGTCGATGAGTTCAGCGCCGGCGTTGTACGCCAGACTGTGGCCGTCGCCGGTGTATTCCCAGCTGTTGCTCGTGATCTTGTACGCCTTGCCGATGCCGCCGGTCGCCAGGACGACGGCCCTGGCCTTGAAGATGACGAAGCGGCCCTTCTCGCGGTAGTAGCCGAGCGCGCCGCAGACGCGGTCGCCGTCCTTGAGCAACCGGATGATCGTGCATTCCATGTAGACCGACATGCCCTGGTGGATGCCGTGATCCTGCAGGGTGCGGATCAACTCCAGGCCGGTGCGGTCGCCGACGTGGGCCAGGCGCGGGTACTTGTGGCCGCCGAAGTTGCGCTGGAGGATGCGGCCGTCCTTGGTGCGATCGAAGACCGCGCCCCAGGCTTCCAGCTCGCGGACGCGGGCCGGGGCCTCCTGGGCATGCAGCTGAGCCATGCGCCAGTTGTTCACGTACTGGCCGCCTCGCATCGTGTCGGCGAAGTGGACCTGCCAGCTGTCGCGGTTGTCCACGTTGGCCAGGGCCGCGGCGACCCCGCCCTCGGCCATCACCGTGTGCGCCTTGCCGAGCAGCGATTTACAGACCAGCCCCACGGAAACGCCCGTCGCCGACGCCTCGATCGCGGCGCGCAGGCCCGCGCCGCCCGCGCCGATCACCAGCACGTCATGTTCGTGTGTCTCGTAGTCAGCCATGAGTCAGGAAACCTCGCGATGCCGCTGGCGGCTTGGCTAGCTGTTGGAAGAATCAGATGTCGTCGAGATATAACACGGGGCAGATATTCTGCCGCGGTTGCTAAAAGATTCGGATGTCGTTGATCGTCCCCATGGCGCACAAGCGAATATAGAGGTCGGTGGCGCCGACGCTGATGAGCGACGCCCAGGCCCATTCCATGTGGCGTTCGTTGAGGAGCGTGCTCCAGTGCCAGAATTTATGGCGCAAGCGCGGCTCGGCGATGTTGCGCGGGCAGCTGAAGCAGTCGAGCCGGCCGCCCGTCAAGTGGCGGACGGAGTTGCAGCCGAAGGTGAAGCCCGTCAGCAGGATGCAGTTGACGACCATGATGATCGTGCCCAGGCCCAGACCCAGCCGATGGCTGACGACCGTGCCATTCTCGACGACCGGCCACCAGAAAGCCTGGAGTGCATCCCACCAGAGAAAGAACAGGAAGATCACCGCGGCATACATGAAGTAGCGGTGGATGTTCTGAAACACCAGGGGAAGCCGGTTCTCGCCCCAGTAGCTCTTGCGCGGCTCGCCGACGGCGCACGCGGGCGGGTCGGCCCAGAACGCGCGGTAGTAAGCCTTGCGATAGTAGTAGCAGGTCAGTCGGAAGCCTGCGGGAAAAATCAGGATGAGCATGGCTGACGAGAACGGCGCCCACGAGGGCCAGAACCCCGGCCGGGCCTGCTGGAACCAGGCATGTCGGCTTTGCGCGTCGTAGAGCAGCGGCGCGTGGAACGGGGCCAGGTAAGGAGCGACCGCGGGGTTGTGCGGCGCGAAGAAATCCGCCTTGTTGGCGCGAATCTCGAAATAGCCAGGGACGAAAAGGACGATGGCGTTGGCGTAGATCAAGAAGGCCGACAGCCCGATCAGCGTGACCAGCGGCCCGAACCACCAGGCGTCGCGGCGCGAGGTTTCGCCGAAGCCCTGATGGACGGGCAGCGATTGCAGTTGTGCCATGAACCCTCACCTTGCCTGTGGAAGACTGCGCGGCAGCGCGTGGAGTGCAATAGCTACCGTTTGTTGTACGCGCTCGGTTGGTGCTGGCCAGTATCCCTGGGCCGCTCCCACCCGCCTCAGCGTCCTTCCCTCCACCCCAGCCCGCCGGTTCGAGGTGCGGCATGCAGAGCTTGCGCTGCCAGCCGTCAAGGCATGCGGCTCTGGCGTGATGTTCGGCCGCCAGGAACGAACGGGGCCGGCGGTTCGACTGAACCGCCGGCCCCGTGTGGTGGCGCAAGCCCGCGAACGGCTGGTTATTCAACGGTCAGCGACACCAGGTAGTTATCCAGGTCGCGCCGCTGGGTCAGGATCGTGTTCTGCAACTGCTTGATCGTCTCGCGCAGTTGTTCGATCTCGGTTTCCTGCTTGTCGAACTTTTCCAGGTACCGCTTGTAGGCAGCAGCCGTCGGCGGCATTTCCTTCAGGTTCGCCCGCAGCCGGGTCTGATCGTCCGTGATGTCCTTCAGCTGCTGGTTCATGTGGGCCAGGTCGCGCTGCGACTGGGCTACCTTCTCCTTCAGGCCGATCGCCTTCGTCAGCGAATCCTTGACTGCCTTGCTCGACAGGTTGCTGTTCAGGAAGACGCGGATGGTCTGGTCGTCGGTGTTGCTGATCGACACCGTGTTGACGATGTCGCGTTCCTCGACCACGTCCAGCTTGGCCGTTTCCTGGCTCTTGACCGGCACCTCGAAGCGGTAGACGTCGCGGGCGCGCTCGCTGTACTGCGCGGGAGCCATCAGCTTGAACTCGGCGCGATAGGGATGCTCGATGATCAGGTTGCGGTCCTGCTGCGAGCGGTTCTTGACGTTGTAGACCTTCTGCTGCTGAATCTTGTGCGTGGCGTGGACGACGCCGCGCACGATCTTCACCGCCGTCATGCGGTCCTGCGGGTTCGGCACCACGGCCTCGACCTCGGTGCCCAGGTCGATGGCGTAGCTGATGAGGCGCTCTTCCTTGGGCTGAAGGTCGAGGATGCGGGCGTCGCCGGCATAGGCGTTGTTCTCGAAGACCGTGATCGGGCCTTGCATCAGGTGCAGGTCGGTGGTGTTCTTGAACTTCAGGCCGAGCAGCGGGAACTTCGGGTGCGTGTTCTGGTTGAAGATGCTGACCTTCGTGCCTTCGATTTCCTGGCCGACGATGGGCAGCATGGCCGACTTCTGGCGGGCCAGGCTGACCGGCTGCTCGATGGCGTACTGGAAGAAGTCGCCCAGTTCCATCGCGGCGGCGGCGGAAGCCACACCCTTCTTCAGGTCCATGTCGGCGTCCATCATGCTCTTCGCGGCGTTCTGGCGGGCGGCCGGCGGTGCGGGAGCGCCGGCGAGCCCGGCGCCCAGCCGATTGAACGCTTCGGCGGACTTGCCTTCACCGCGGCCCTGAAGGTCGCGACGGCCGTCTTCCGTTTCCCGCAGGCGCTTCTGCTGCTCCATCGCCCCGCTGTAGGTCGGCGGACGCAGCGAGGCGAACAGCTCCGGCTCGACCACCGGACGGTTGACGAACAGCGGCTGATACAGGTCCATCTGGAAGCTGATCGGCCGGCCGCTCACCAGCGACATGCGGACGTTGTTCCAGTCCTCGTCCTGGGTATTCTCGACCACCGCCCAGCCTTGCAGGTAGGGCTTGCCCTTGGGATTCAGCACCAGGCGGTAGCTGGTCTTCCAGATCGGGTTCTCGACGACATAGCCGACCTTCACCGTGCGCTTGCCTTCGCCGTTGAAGCTCAGGCTGACGGCCTTCTTCTGCGTGTCATGCGACAGCGACAGGGTTTCGAGGGCCTTCTTGACTTCGCTGTCCATCACCGGGTTCAGGAACCGCACGCGCTGCACATCGCTCATGCGGATGCTGCGCATGCCTTCCGCGCACCACAGGTTGATGAACTCGCCCTCGACCACGTCCTTGCCGACGGCTTCGCGTTTCTTTTCCACGCCCATGATGACGCCCGTGATAGTACCGGGCTGCGTGGTGGACTGCTGAAGAATGGCTTCGACCTTTTCGCCGCGCGCCTGGTTGAGGATGCCGCCGAAGGTCGGATTGCCGGTGAGGTTGATGGCGAACGAACGGAGGGTCTTCTCGACGGGGGCCTGGCTATCGTAGCTGACGGCGCTGACGTGGCCGTTGCCCATGTCTTGTAGCACCATGCTCTTCAGCAGGTCGTTGATGTCCTGCACCGGGAAGGACAAGTCGATGCGATTGGTGCCTTCGACCTCACCCTGGCGCTGGAAGTAGCCGACGCCGCTGGAGAACAGGACGACCTGGTTGATGGGCAGCTGGTTGCCCGAGCCCTTGCTGGCGGGCGCGACGGCCTGATTGACCGTACTCGTGCCGTTCTGAGCGGGCGCGAAGTGCATGAACAGGCCCGTGGTCGCCGCCAGGCCGCCCGCGGCGGCTGCCGCCAGGAATTTCCGTTGCATGATAGGGACTCCTCCGGATCGGACTCGGGTAGACAGGGGTTGATCGCTTGCGGGACACCCCAATAGACGAGGAGTACCTGACGGCGGATTGGGAAAAATATGCGGAGGAACGGAATCGGTCGCCGCTGGCGGTTGCTGGGGGCCATGACACCGAACTCTTCGCTTCCTTTGTTCTTGCCGATCTCAAGGCCCTGGGACTGGCGGACCAAACCCCCGTAGGGTGCGCTGTGCGGACCATAAACCATGGTAATTCTTGTGGTTTAGTGGTCCGCACAGCGGACCCTACCTGTTTTGTCCGGGAGGCCTTACCGCCTCGGTCTACTTGACGCACCAGAACAGGTACTTGTCGCTCTCGATGTGCGGTGAGCTGGCCGCGTGGTCCATGTAGTCGCCGGGCACATCGTCCGTGGAGAAGACCTGCACCCGGAAGCCCGCCTCGGTCAGCTTGGCTTGCAGGTCCAGCCCGTTGAGCCGCATGTGGTCGCCGATGCCGTACATCAGCTGGCGCTGCTCGAAATCCAGCGCGGGGTCGTCGAAGGTCGTGGGGCCGTAGATCGGCACCGCGAGCAGCGCCTTCCCGCCCGGCTTCAGGACGCGATGCAATTCGCGGATGGCGCGCAGATCATCGCGGATATGCTCCAGGACGTGAACGCACACGATCAGGTCGAAGCTGTTTTCCGGGAACGGGATGTCCAGGATGTCGACCTGCTGCAAGCCGCGCTCGGGGCAGGGCTGCAAATCGCAGCCGACGTAGCGCACGTTGCGCAGCCCCCGGAAGAACTCCGCGAAGCCCGGTTCCGGTGCGAAGTGCAGGATGCTCAGGTCGGCGGGCCAGACGCCGTAGGTCTGCTGCAAGAACGTGAAGATGAACCGATGACGGATGCCGCTGCCGCACTGCGGACAGACCGAGTTCGCCGTGAAGTGATCGACCGGCACGCCGCGCAAGGTGTACGTAGCGCCCGACGGCTGGAGCCGGCCGAAGCGGCGGTCGCACAGCGGGCAGTGAAAGCGGGTGCCGAGGTACTTCAGCAGGTGCAGGCGATGACGCAGGCGGGCATAGCGTTCGTGGGTGGAAGCGCGCAGGGCGGAGATGGTCCGGCGCAATGGCAGCATGGCTCACCTTCCTTGATGATGGACGAAACCGCCCAGCCGGTGGCGGCAATTTCCACAGCCAGGGGAATGTAACCCAACAGGGCAAGAAACGCAAGATCGGCTAGGCCGCTTCGAGCCGGATGCTCGGGACGCCGCGCCGGTCCAGGAAGTGCTGCACCAGCATGCCCTAGGACACGGTTGTAGTCCGCCGCGAAATCGGCGATGTTCAGGGAAGGGAGTTCGACGCCACCTGGAGCACCGCGCATGGCTGGCAGCAACCGCTACAAGCAACTCGAACTGTCGCTGTTGCGCAGCTTCGCGACCGCCGCGCTGCAACGGAATTTCTCCGCCGCCGCCGGCCAACTCGGGCTGTCGGTCACCACGGTCTGGCAGCAGGTGCGGGCGCTCGAACAGCGGCTGGGCGCGACGCTGCTCCGTGCCCACGGCCGGACGTTGCACCTGACGCCCGAAGGCCGGCTGCTGCTGGAACTGGTGCAGCCGCACGTCAGCGGGCTGGATTCCCTCGAACGGCTCTTCCAGGCGCGGCGCGCCGAGTTGCCCCAGTACCTGACGGCTGCTTCGACCTATTATCTGCTCTCGTATCACTTGCCGCAGGCGTTGCAGGAGTTCGCCACGCGGCACCCGGATACGCGCCTCAACCTGCGCGCCGGCATCTGGCCCGAGGTCACGCGACTCGTGGAGACGGGCGAGGCCGACCTCGGCCTGGTGTCCTACGCCGAGGATGCCCCGCGCAGTCCGCACCTGGACTACGAACCACTGTTCCATCTGCACTTCACGGTGCTCCTGACCGACCGCCATCCACTGGCGGCCAAGCGCCGCATCCATCCGCGCGAACTGGTCGAGTTTCCGCTCATCATGGCTTCCAAGGAGACCTTCAGCTACCGCACCCTGGAACGCATCTTGAACCGCCATGACCTGCTCGACCGCATTCACGTCGTCCTGGAAAGCCCCAATACCGACATGACGCGCAAGTACGTCGGCCTGGGCCTGGGCATCGCCCTGACCTACATGGGCGGCGAACCCGAGCAACCGCAACCAGGCCTGGTGCAGCGCATCTTCGACCCGAAGCTGGAGCCGCTGCCGGTCTACCTGGTGGTCCGCAAGGGGGCGTACTTGCCCGAAGCAGTCGTGGAATTCCGCGACATCGTCCGCCGCTCGCTGGGAGAGGGCTTGACGAACGACTGAGTCACTCCGGGCCGGCGACCATTGGAGCGTGTTGCGAACGGTTGGTGCGGTCCGCACAGCGGACCCTACGGTAATTTCGTAGGGCCCGCTGTGCGGACCAAAGCACTGTCGCTTGGCGCACCTACTGGCCGTTCCGGAAACGCAAAGCAGTCCGAGGTCGGGAATGGAGTGCTGCCGAGACCGTGTTTGAGAGTGGCTGCACCAACCCGAAGCGTCAGCGAGGGCTTGGTGTCAGCCCTCGCTG